>DATCSV010000305.1:0-5059 GCA_036568285.1 Flavipsychrobacter sp.
GCATTGGTCAACTCTTATGCAGAGCGTTCCGGCCTGCCGTTGAAAAATGCAATGAGTTTCATTACACATGCCACTAATAAAAAGCTCGGGGAAATCAAAGGGGCAGATATAGCCCGGATATTAGACAACCCTGAATTGCTGAACAAGCTGGGACTGCACATACTCACCAGTGTGGCAGAATTTGTACATGACCATCCCGGCGAATAGAAAAAATAAAAAGGGCCTCTCTGTATCAGAGAGGCCCTTTTTATTTAATTATGAATAATTACAACTTCACCCATTTTATTGTAGATGCATTGGCCCCGGTTGATATGTGTATAGTATACATGCCCTTTACCAGTTCAGCAGCGGGCAGGTCTATATAATTCTCACCTGTGTTTATTGCCACGGTCGTTGTATAAACGGTTTTCCCTGTTACATCCGTTACCAGGATATTAGCATCCTGCTTTGATGGCGCATATACTTTTAGCTGCGCATTATTGCCTGATGGATTGGGTATTACCATAGCGTTGGCTGCAGCCATTCCTGGCTCCCGTATGCCTGCTGCTACAATAGTAGCGTTGGCATCGGTAGTATTGAAGGCCACTATCTCGTTGCCGTCTTTATCTATCATTACCGCATCATCAAATACCAGGTTTACCGTAGTACCAGGTGTTGCATCAGATGGTACAATAAAGTTCAGCATACCAATGGTACCGTTGCCACTCACATTCTGATGGTCTGTTCGTGCTACTGCCCAATCCATAGTTGACTTACTGAAGTTCTTACTGAACTCCAGCATGTTGGTGCTGTTGCCCATCCAGGTAGTAGAGGTGGTAATGGTGGCTTGCGTGGTAAGGTTTAATCCATTGATCTGTACATTGGCACCGAGCCCATACATGTCATTCATAGGGTCGGCGCTTGTTCCCAACTTAATGGGAATGCTGACGTTGGCGCCGGGCGCAAGTGTTATACCTGCCATGTCGAAATACAGTTCAGGTACACCACTTGTTTTACTTCTCGGGCCACCTTTAGGGTGGGTCAGTCCATAGTTCGCGGCTACAGCTGCCAGGTCTGCAGCATTGATGGTGCCATTGCCATTACAATCGCCGTGTTTTATGTTCACCGTAGAGAAGGGATAATTAACCGACCAGTTAGCTGCCCACTGAGGCACCCAATTGATAGAGGCATTCGGCCTGGCCGGGCCTGTCTGGTTGTAAGCAACCGCTATCGCCAGTACATCCCACAGGTTGGCAATTTTGTCGCTGTTGGCATCACCGGGCCAGACGCTGTCTGTAGGGCATTGTTGCGTCCTCACCAGCAGGGTGTAATTGACATAACCACGTGGACAGGCATTGTCCCGCACTTTCAGGCCAACGTAGAAATAGGGTAGCGTAGATGGATTGAGGTTAGATGGTGCTGTCCATGATACAGTAACAGACCCGGTAGGTGTGCCGTTGGTTGAGCTGATATTAAAATTCCAGCCTGACAACATCGGTGTATCCACCTGCTCAATGTATACCGAGTCAGTAGAAACAGGGTCTGTAAAGCTTAACGTGGCAGAACCTACAGCACCGGGGCATGCATATGCCATAGCACTGCTCAGCGAATTGAGCATCGGGTACGAATAACTTATATTGCCGCCTAATATGGCTACTGCAAAGTCGCGTATATAAGTGGCTATGAGGTTGCCGTTCCTGTATTCCTTTACCAGGAAGGCCAGGGTATAATTACCCATTGTGCTGCCTTGTAAGGTCATAGTATGCGTTGCGTTATTAATAGTGTATGTGCCACTATTGCCAAAAGGTGATGTTGCTGAATACCCTGTTGCATAAGTTACATTAGTTGTAGCACTTGTTTTCGGCGCAATGCGTTCAAATACAATACTGTCTCCGTCGGCATCAGCAGCCTGTATTGGCACAACAGTAGAAGAAGTGGACATATAGAATGGTCCATGCTGTGCAATAAGTGCATTCGTATTCTCACCATTGGTGTTGTTTAAAGTAGCTGACAGGTGAAGGGTACCGGTTCCAACAAGGTTTACCATTGCTGTCCTGGCTGTAGTGTTATATTCAATCACCCAGTCGCTTGCTGTCGATGGAAGTGCAAACACCGCCCTGTATGTGCCCATCATAAATCCCGGAACATTCGAGCTGGGATTGCTACATTGATTAGTAGCACCGGGGCAGGGTAGTGAAACAGGATTATTCGACACCAATTGCGCGTTAATGGCAAAATTTGCGCTTTGCGAGGCCGATCGGATTGTAATGACTGCAGAACTAGGTAATGGTATACCTGCACAATTCCGGTACAAATGCAGTGTTGCAACATAATTTGTGCCGTTATACGCATAGCTCAATTCACCGCCCATCAGGTGTGAGGCTTGAGACTGAAAACAGGATAATAATAATACTGCGAATAAATAGATGGTACGTTTCATAGTCTTTTCATTTTATTGGTGTAGTTGATTAGAACGCCCATTGTCATGGAATGGTTGGGTAATAGTTAATAAAAGTTAAAAGTATTAACCATGGGTTGATATTGCAGCCTCATATAGCATGTAGATATTAATACTGTCATTTGAACATTGCCGGTTGAATAGGGTGGGTATTATAATCAGAAGCTATCGTATAAGCAACCGTAACAAGATACCGCCCACGCGGAGTATAATGCATCATCCTGTGGTTACTTGCTGGATGTTGTTACGTGTATTATCGGTGGCACCAAACGTTGGAAGAACACGTCATAAATGGATTGATAACAACTATTGCTTGGGGATGTAGTTATTGCTTTAGCAATTTACCTGACCAAAGTATTTTTCCACGTGTACCTGACAATGATAAAATGTAGGTGCCAGGCGATAACGCTGTTAATGGTAATTCTATTTCGGATTTTCCGGTGCTGTATAATGCGGGTCGTGTTTTATACACTGCTTTTCCTGACACATCAGTAACTGTCACTTGTAACGTCTCTGTATGCGTGAGATTCATTGCAATGTGAGCAGTATTAGTAGTTGGATTAGGATAGAAGGTAAGGTTATGAATTCGTTGAGTAGTTTCTACGGATACAGTGGAGTCAATAAATCTATATAATTCAAAGCCAAATTGTGGTGTCGTTGCCATCATATATAGATTCCCATTGTATTCATGAACTAACATTGGATTGAGGCCTGAGGGAAGTATGGTATCTATTTTACTGCCATTATATCGGTAAAGGTTCTTCGCAATCTTTAGGAACATGTAGTTGTTGTATACAGTTAGGAATTGAGGATCATTCGCAGTAGTAAACGTATCAAATCCCGAGACACGGGACACTTGACCGGTTAGTATATCGTATGAATGCATCACAAGTTTCATCTCCATGTTAATCTGACCTGCATACACGGTAAAGTAGAGTTTGTTGTTATATGCCATCAAGCTATTGTTGTGACCGTCAACTGCACGAATGCTGTGCTCGTCTCCGGTTAGAATATCCGTTAACCTTTTGGGAGTGTCGATACCGTCATAAGAGTATAATTCAATGCCATGGGTGCTGTCGAATCCGATAAAATACATTGTGTCATTATATACGACCATGTCTGTCATAGGCTTACTGTTGGCGGTATCACCAATTATCTGTATAGTATCTGTCAGAGGGTCAAATGCATATAATGATGCATGAACACGGGAACCTGCACAGAAATAGACCTTGTTTTTGTAGACAATAGTCTGCTCTATTTTTTCAGTTTGGTTTGTTTTCGTCACGTTTTTTGGATAAAAGCACTTATAAGTATCCGTTGCAGGGTTATACTCAAAGAACTGTGCTGCATGACTGCCTTGCGTCGCACTATCCCCGTCACCGCCGAAGTACAATTTGTTATTCAGTGTAGAATATCCCATTGGCCCGGTGCTGCCAATTTTATTCAAATTTTTTCTGAGTTTCGGCCCGGTGCTACCATCCCACATGCAGAGTTCCCTATCAAACTTAGATAGAGTAGAATCGTGGCTGGTATAATAGAGGGTATTATCTACAACAATGAAATTATACTCCGGATTGGCGTAAAAATCTAGCAACCCACTTGCTGTTCCTTTTCTGTCGGCGGGTTTCATCGTATCTACTCCATCGTAATACCAAAGTTCTTTTCCATGAATTCCATCGGATACGCCGATTACAAGTTTATTGTTGAATACAGTCATCCCATAACACCACTGGGGTGATATGTGAGGTTTGCAAATGTCATGAACTAATTGAGGCTCTCTGATGTTTTGCGCGGTAGATGTTATCGTCCATAGCAGGAGCGCGAGAAAGAGTTTAAGGGAACGCATAGCAAATTTTTTGTGAAGATAATGCGTATTACAGCAACCTGCAATACACAAAGAAACGATGCTCTTCGGCAATATTGATTTCCGATTCGGCACATTCTTTCGATGCCTTCTTGCTATTGGTAGCTCTTACGGATATCATTAATGTGTCTGCCTGCTCGTATTCATCCAGGTAGGCGCATTCGCAGTTGTAATATTGCTTACGGCACGATGTCTCAGTCAATACAATTGCCAGCAATATAGTAAGCCGGTATATTACTCTACTACCACGCATTGAACGTCTTTGTATTGCGGGTTGCCGCTGAAGGTGAGGCTTTTCTGCTTGCACTCAAATGCTGCTTGCGATTTGTCGTCTGCTTTTATTTCATAGTCAGAGATAGACTTATCATTATCGCCCTTGTCTGTGCATTTGCAGGTAAATGTTTCATCGCCGCAGGACGCAAGAGTTATGCTTAAAATAACAACCGGTAATAGTAGTTTCCTCATAATGCTAAATTAGGAAAAATCCCCGTTGTGGTAAACGGGGACGATAGGTTGTATCTGGTATTACCTGCAGTATTTGTCCATCAGCACCTTTTCTATGCCTTTTTTTCGGGCCCTTGCTGCCTTCCATTTCAGAAGGGGTACAAGCAGGGAAAATATCCCGTTTGGATATGTGCCCGATAAGCTAAGTAATATGGCTGCGTGCGAAAAACTCTTGGGCATACACTTTTTTGTTGTAAGCCCATCGGTAGCCAGCCCGTAGGCAATTTTTATGCAGTTCTCAAAACCGGTATGCC
>DATCSV010000306.1:0-3167 GCA_036568285.1 Flavipsychrobacter sp.
GTTGTAAGCTATGCAAGATGTTTGCCGTGCAGTCTTCATTTATCGCGAAGCACTCCGCGCATGCAGACGCAATGATGGCAGAAACTACTTTTTTGCCCGATGCAGACAAGCTTAATATTAAATCGGCACTAAAAGCCTGACCCCAGGCGTATCTATCCGTATTAATTATTATTCGACTTTTTGTAAGGAAGTTGTCATAACGGCGTCATAGTAGTTGTCGTTACCTCTGTTATACCCGCATTATATAACGTAAAACAACTTTTTTATGAAAAAACAGGTATTCGTATTTTCTATGGTTGCCCTGATGGGTGCTGTTACTATTCAGTCATGCAAAAACGAAAAAACAGAGCCGCAACCCACACCGCAGCCATCAGAATTCGTGGCGGATAATAACACATTCAAAGGCTTTGAAGGTTGGCATTTGCAAGCAACAGTCAACGGTGCTGACCCCGCGTTAAAGGGCGCGCATGGAGGAGATGACAGTACTTCACAGCGAAAAGTGTATTTCACGTCTTCATCTGTCAACAGGGTAGACGGTCAGTTCCCGGTTGGCACTATCATTTCAAAAAAGACAACCTGGTCTACCGGTAGCGCTATTACAGCCATGGCCAAACGTGGAAATAATTTTGATGCAGGTGGTAACAACTGGGAATACTTTGTGCTGAATGCAGATGGCTCTATACTGGTAGACAATGGTATGACTATGCGCGGCGCCGACCTGATGAATGGTGCATGCAAGGGCTGCCATGCAGCTGCAAAAGGTAAAGACTACATTTTTACAAAATAGGCATAGGGTGAATTTTCAGGAAAGGCGGGATGTATCCTGCCTTTTTTGTTTTGACATTATCTGCTACATTTATGGTTCAAATTTCAGATATAGTATGTTGTCATTGAGTCGTATTGTTAAGGCCGGATTTATAGGTGTATTTGCTACGGGTATATCTATGCAGGGAGCATATGCACAGCCTGGAGCGATAGAGATTTGCCCGGGTGCAGGCATAAGCGTCAACAGCAATCCCGGTAGTAATATGTCGTACAAGGGCGATCAGCTAACCCTCAATTATTCAGCATTGCTCAGTGGTATGTTTAACATCCACCGTAGTATGTCAGCAGGCATAGAATTGCGGGCATTGCAGCTTTCCCGGAGTCATGACGGGGTATATACTACCTATCTAGGCACCACAATAGGTGGAGGCAAACGCTTTGTATATTCTAAAGCAGCCTTATCAGCTTGTGCTATTTTCAATGGTAAATACAATACTTACAGGGGCTATATATACGGTGGTGGTGCGGCAGGATATGCAGTTTCAAACCACGATTCGCGGAAGCTGAATACCAATGAAAGCTACAGGGCGCCGGCAGGTGGAAGCGGGTTAGTACTCGGCGTACAGGCCGGTTATACGCATGGGTTGAATGCAGTATTGGGCCTGAATATTGAAGGAGCCTTAAGAAATTATAGCCTGGGTTATGATGCAGGCGCGCCTGAAGTACGGCCATATACAAATCTGCAGTATAATATTACTGCGTATACACTCACAGTTGGCCTTAAGATCCGCATCATGCCCAAGTATAAAGCGCAGAATGCCATACCTGCACAACGTGGTAATGGGCGCAGCAGGCGCTTCTAAGCCTTTTTATCGCGTACCTGCCTGCTGATAAAGAACAGCAGCACCAAACCCGTAATCACTAGTACTGTGGATATTATCTCGGCCTGGGTGGGCCTGATAAAGCCGAGGTCATACTTGTAATTCACACGGATCTTTTCCACGAAAAAGCGCTCCAGTCCATTGACTACCAGGTACAGGCCAAACAATTGCAATGGCAGCTTGAACCTGGTACGTAATGCCCATAACATGGCAAACAGCAACATACATGCGGCAAATTCGTATAATGGAGTGGGGAATACACTCACAGGTAATACAGCGCAATAGTTGCCCGTACAGCCTTCTATCATTACGCCATCGTGGTTCACGTTGTGTGGATAGTTCATGCCGTACAGCCAGTCGGGTAGCCAGGATGGGGCAGGGACGTAGAGGTGGGGTATGACAGTGATATCCTTATACACGGACGACACGCGGGCAACCACATCCTGGAATTCACCCACGGCAGCAGCACGTAAGGTGCCATCCGCGTTGGTAAGGTATGCACTATTGAATATGCCCCAGTCTCCGTCTCCGGCGAAGTGGCAACCCAGCCTGCCGACACCGTAAGCCAATATAAGGCCGGGGGCAGCAGCATCGCACAGATGCTTGAAGGCTATCTTGTGCTTGCGCGAGTAGAAATATAAACTGATGGTGGCTACTATCAGTCCTCCATAGAAGGTAAGCCCGGCCGAAGAGAACAGGCTGCCTATGGGGTCTGCCAGGAACTGTTCCCAGGTTTCAAAAGCATTAAATATTTTGGCGCCTGCCATACCTGCTACCGCAGCTATCAATAGTATTTCCATCGAGCGTTGGTGCGGGTGGGTCAGCACTTTTCGTTCTTCGGGTTTAGGGAGTTCCTGTTTTTTCTTTTCGCTGTATTTAAGATATAGCAATAAACCCGCTACCAGCAAACCTGCGAAAAAGTTACCTTCTGCGGAGAATATATAACCCAACGGATCGGGTGATACCTTAGCTATATTGCCGAATATACCGCCTACCTTGAAGCCGATAATAAAACCGGAAACAACCGCCCATATATAATCCGTCATTGTAGCCGGTTTGCCTACTATGACAGTGCTGACAGTAGGCTGCAGCAGGCCTTGCTTTTCTTTTCGCTTCAGCTCCAGCGATAAAGTCCAGGCGGCAGCAAGAAATGCCAGTGCAACAAAAAATCCGAATGTCTTGAATATGCTGAGCCACTCAGGCATTGCCGAGCCCGTCAGGCTTTCTAATAAATACTGGAAATCAGGATACATAAATCGTGTGTAAAGCTAATAAAGTTGTCCGTTTGTGCGGCAAATAAATGATACTGTTTAAGAATACCTTAACCTCGTTACGGCATTTGCTCAATGGTCGCAAGCGCTGTTTTTATCATGCGTTCTACGTCTGCCTCCATGGTACGGGATGCGGTATTAGTAGCGCGGTTGTCTATTACCGTGCTTATGGAGCAACAGTTAAGTCCCAGTATTTTACCCAATCCGTATAGGGCAGCCGTCTCCATTTCGAAATTGGTGATACGTAAAT
>DATCSV010000307.1:0-6420 GCA_036568285.1 Flavipsychrobacter sp.
ACAAAGACGTGTTTGCAGCCATGATGCCCCTGTTTTTTGAAAAATGTCCCGGGTATGTACCTGCACTTTTTAAAGAACAATATACAAGGCATGGCAGCAACTATGCCAAGTGGAGCAACTATGTGTTCTCATCCGCGGTGACCGATAAAGAACGCCTGAACCGTATCGTCTCGTTGACCTCGCCGGCAGATAGTCTGAACATTGTTACCGACCCCGCCTGGCAGTTGTACAACGCAATAGAACAAATGAAAGATCAACGTGTAGAGCCTGTTTTGTCTGCCTACCGCGACCAGATGAAGTACCTGAACCGCTTATATATGAAAGCGCAGATGACTCTGGATAAAACCAGGAAATTCTTTCCTGATGCAAACCTGACATTGCGGCTTACCTATGGTAAGGTGCAAGGTATAGATCCTGATGGTCCTGCCGGCTACTCCTACCAGACCAATCTGGACGAAGCGATAGCAAAACACAATCCCGCCGTTGAAGAATTTGACATACCTGATAAATTAAGACAATTGCATAGGGAAAAAGACTATGGCCGGTGGGCTGTCAATGGTACCGTACCTATAGCGTTTATAGCAACGAACCATACAACAGGAGGCAACTCTGGCAGCCCTGTACTCAACTCAAGAGGTGAATTAATAGGACTGAACTTTGACAGGATATGGGAAGGCACCATGAGCGACCTGTATTTTGACCCATCGCTCTGCCGCAACATTAGTGTAGATATACGCTACGTATTGTTTATAACAGAAAAATACGGTAAAGCAGGCTGGCTGCTGGATGAATTGAGGCTGAAAGGTAGATGATCAAAAACTACTTACCTGTGACAAACTACCGGCCGGCAACCGGTAGTTTTTGTATATTTACAAGTTCAGACCACTAATATTCTCCGATTGTATGCTTTTAACAAGACGCGACATTTTATTTTCCTGCATAACTGTGCTTGTATGCATAAGTCTTAGCGCTTGTGCGCAAACCAAAAGGAACACGACAAAACGCAAGCCGGTAGCTGAGAATCGGGAGCCCGCGACACTTTTACAAGCCACCAGCCAGAAAACACTACCCGGTCGGCCGGAAAATGAGCCAACAACAGATTACCGGTTTGTAATTGTGTGGAACGGTGATAAAGAGCCCGCATCATTCTTTTGGCGGGGCGAAAATAGTTGGCAGGCTTGCGAAGTCACCAGGGTGAAAAATTTCAAACCGCTTGTGATAAAGAATAATGGCATTCCTCAAAGCCTGAACTATGAGAATGACGACCCAGGAAATATCAGCTATAAAAAAGGCGACACCCTGGAACTTTACCCTATAACAATGGGTAAGCACCCGATGCCCGATGAAATATCCAAAGAAAAAAACAACGTTATTTATTATAAAGAAGTGAATGGCCAATGGATGGCGCTGCCTGTGGAAAAAATCACAAAGCTGCCTACCATTGCAATGCCTTGACGGTAAACGACATGAACAAATTATCTTTTCTTACAGCATTTGTGTTATCAGGCTTCTGTGCGCAGGCACAACCCTGGCTGGAACAATATAACGGTTCCAAAAGAACACTACAGGACATCGTAGCATCTTACGAGAGCAGAAAGGCCACTGAGCAGGAACAGATTTCAGACCACGAAATCCATTTCGAGAAAAAAGACTATCATTTTAGCCGCTGGCTATACTACTGGGAAGGCCGTACCGATGAACAAGGGTACCTGGTATCTCCACGCAAGCACTGGGAGGAGGCGCAAAAACTCCGGGAGCAATTAAGCAGAAACAGGGCCGCACACAAAGGCACTTCTATCGATGCGCACTGGACATTCCACGGGCCTGAAAATCCACTGGCAGGCAATTACGGACTGGGCCGCATCAATGTGATCGAATTCCACCCAACGGATACTAATACCTATATGGTAGGCAGCCCTGGTGGCGGTATATGGCGCACCACAAATGATGGTGGCAGTTGGACAGCCTTAAACGATTTTCTGCCTATCCTCGGCGTGTCAGACATTGACTACAACCCGCAGAACCCCAATACTATTTTTATTTGTACCGGCGACCGCGACGCGAGCGACACGTACAGTATGGGAGTTTTTAAAAGTACAGACGGAGGCACAACATGGGATACAACAGGATTTCAATATGGATTCACCGACTTGCGAAAAACCAATGGGTTACTCATCAATTTAGTCGATACCAATTCCATGACCCTTGCTACAAGCGAAGGAGTATATAAATCTTACGATGCAGGCGCCACATGGCAACTGCGTCAGAGCGGTTTCTTCCAACAGATACTGCAACACCCGTCAGATACTGCCATTATGTATGCCACCGGTTATATGTCGTTTGGCACACGTCAGGTGTATCGTTCCATTGATGGTGGCAATTCCTGGCAGCTCACAGGCTCCTTCCCGGGAACTAGCCGGGTGGAAATGGCGGTAACTGCCGCTAACCCTGCGATAGTAAAAGTAGTGGCGGCCAATACCGCCTACGGGCTGGAAGGCATATATAACTCTATAGACACCGGTAAGACTTTTGCTAAAATATTTGACGACAAAAATTGTGACAGCAACATACTCGCCAGCTCTTCGAAAGGCGATAAATGCGGTGGCCAGGGCTGGTACGACCTGACAATACAAATAAGTCCTGTAAACGAGAATCATGTGATCGTTGGCGGTGTTAATACATGGTTTTCTACCGACGGTGGCAGAAACTGGGCGGTGGCTAACCAATGGAGCAATACGCTGACAGGTGTTACTATAGTACACGCCGACAAACACTACCATAAATTCCACCCGCTCAATCCAACAGTGTTATACGAATGCAACGATGGCGGTATCTACAGAACGCTCGCTCCAATGAGCTCAAATGCTATCTGGCAAAATCTGAGCGAAGGACTGGGAATAACACAATTTTACAGGAATGCCGTGGCTGACAATACCTCTTATGTACTCGGCGGTGCGCAGGACAATGGCACTAAAATGCTAACGGGCGGCACATCTAAGCAAATGACAGGAGCAGACGGTATGGATTGTCATATTGATTACTCAGATAGCAGCATATTGTATACATCTCAGCAATATGGCGAACTCAGGCGTTCAACCAACGGAGGGAATAGCTTTACTGATATTCAGAACAATGTACCTGGCAGACCCGACGGCGCATGGATTACTCCGTTCCTGATACACCCGTCTGCATCAAATATATTACTGGTGGGGTACGACAAAGTATACTTTTCTATTGACAGAGGAGACAACTGGACCGCTATCTCGCCTGATTTCGGAGGGAATATGTCAAGAATAGCAGTGACACCTTTGGATGACGACTATATATATACGCTGGCTAATACGCAAAGCAACAGCGTGCTTCGTTACACTACCAATTTTGGCGACAATTGGATAGTATTAACGGGCTTGTCCGTTCAGCAAAGCAATATCTCTGACATTATTGTAGACCCTTACCACAAAGATTCACTCTGGATTACGTACCGTAATTATACGGGAGATAAAGTAGCTGTAATGGACGTTAAAACGAAAACCTTCAGCAAGTTCAATAGTAACCTGCCTGATGTACCGGTCAATTGTATCGCCTACGATGAACAAAACAAAACATTTTACATCGGTACCGACCTGGGCGTATTCTATCGCGAATATGACAGTACCGGTTGGAACTATTTCAATAATGGCACAATGCCTAATGTAGAGGTCTTCGACCTGGGCATTAACAACACCACTGGTTCCATATGGGCTGCTACATACGGGCGCGGCATGTGGAGTTCTCCCACTCACAAATCAACTGTGGGTATAGCGAATACCATACCGCTTGCCACCGATGTAATTACTATTGCCCCAAACCCTAACTACGGCACATTTAATATCAGTACGCAAAATGAGCTATTGAAAGGAAAAACAACCAACGTTCGCATAATGAATATGGCCGGAGTTACTGTATGGAATAACAATATCAACATCAGCAACAGTGGCCATGCAGCTATTAGTGCTGACCTGCCGAGGGGTACTTATATATTGGAAGTGCTAAAAGACAATACTGTGTTTGCGAAAAGCAAGATGGTAGTATTTTAAAAAGGCGGATATTTTTTCGAGAGAAAGGGCAGGTTCACCACCTGCCCTTTTTTATGCCATCAGCTCGCGTGCATTTTGCAATGCGGCCTGGCCCGGCTCTTCGCCGCCTATCATTCTAGCTATGGCCAATACGCGTTCTTCACTATTTAATATGCTTATTCGTGTGGTAATAGCTTTCCCTTTCTCCGCCTGCTTATACACATACATATGATGTGTACCCTTTGCTGCTACCTGTGGCTGGTGTGTGATGCATATTACCTGGTGGTATTCCGACAAGTTGCGCAGCAGTATGCCCACCTGTTTGGCAGCCTCGCCCGATACCCCTGTGTCCACCTCGTCGAAAATAAGAGTAGGCAGGTGCATAGCTTTTGCTGTCAGCGACTTTATGCACAACATAATACGGCTCATCTCCCCACCCGATGCGGCTTTGTGCACAGGTAGCGGCTTACCGCTTTTATTTGCGTCGAGGTAAAACTGCACATCATCCATACCAAGCTCACCCGGCTGCTCCTTTTTCGTCACTTCTGCAACAAACAAGGCATTGGGCATGCCCACCAATTTCAGCAGTTTATTTACTTCGGCTGAGAAAACAACCGCCTGTTTGATTCGCGCCGCTGACAACTTGCCTGCCGTACTTGATAATTGTGTATATAGTTGTGCTTTCTTTCTCTCAGTAGCCGCTATTTCTTCTTCAACATCAAGGCTGGCCTGCAGGTCCGTTTGCAGTTGCTGCAATATTGCCAGCAACTCGTTGGTAGTTTGCACTCCGTGTTTTTTCAGCAATTTATACCCCAGGTCTATACGCTCCTGCATGCTTTGCATTTGCTCCTCATCTATACTCACACTACCCGCCAGGTTTTCTACTTCATCTGCTATATCCTTCAGCTCTATATGTACCGAATTCATGCGTGCGGCCACGTCTTTCACTCCTGGCATCAGTTCTGCTATTCCTTCCAGTTGTTGTGTCAGCCGTTTTACCTCATTCACCAATGGTTGTTCGCCTTCACCCAGGCTATAAGATGTCTCTTGCAGCACCTGGATGATACGTTCAGCATGTGTCAGCTGCTTCAGCTGCGTGTCAGCCTCTTCTATTTCATCTGTTACAAACGCAGCCTCATTCAACTCGTCCAGCAGAAACTGTTTATAATCCGATTCCTTTTGCCATTCCGACTTTCGGTCTTTTAATGCCTGTAGTTTCTTTGAGACATGCCTATATTCGGTATAATGTACATTATACTCCTTTCTCAGTGCCCCGTTCCCGGCTACAGCGTCTAACACATCCATTTGAAAATGGCTGTTATCCAATGCCAGGTGGTCAAATTGTTGGTGCAGGTCTACCAGTAGCGAGGTGAGTTTGTTCAGTACATCCAGCCGGACAGGTGTGTCATTAATGAACGCCCGCGACTTACCACCTGTGTTTATTTCCCTGCGTATGATACAGGTATCCTCATAATCAATATCCACTTCCTGCAGCTCCGCCTTAAAGGCGATGTTGTCCTTTACATCGAACGAGGCCTCAACCACACATTTTTCATTCTTATTAATGAGCACTGAGGTATCAGCCCTTTCTCCCAGTATAAGAGATAATGCACCCAATATAATACTCTTACCCGCGCCGGTTTCCCCGGTTACTATATTGAGCCCTTGTGCGGGCATTACCTCCAGTTGGTCTATTATGGCGTAATTGCTGATACTGAGTTTCTGTAACATATTGGCTGGACACAAAAATAAATAACTATATGCCAGATTATGAAACGAATATAAAATAGACAGGCTGTTTACCTACTTTTGCGCCATGGCTAAGTTTTTCTTACGCAAAAAGATAGGCGACCGTGTGGTAAACGGGCATCCCTGGGTGTTTTCTAACGAGTTGGGCGATACGGAAGGCGATTCCCAACCCGGAGATATAGTTGACGTACACTCATATAACGGTTCTTTCATAGGCAAGGGTTATGTAAACCCTTCATCGCAAATAAGGATACGTATACTGAGCAGGAATAAAGATGAGCAAATAGACAATCAATTCTTTTATAATAAGATAAAGGCAGCCTGGGAATACCGGCAGCAGATAGGGTATGTTGAAAACTGTAGGCTGATTTTTGGCGAAGCGGACGAATTGCCTGCACTCATCATTGATAAGTTCAATGACTACTTCGTAATACAAACCCTGGCATTGGGCATCGATATCTGGAAAGGAGCTATTGTAGATGCATTGCAAAAGATATTTAAACCCAAAGGTATTTACGAACGAAATGATGTACCCGTGCGCGAAGTAGAAGGTCTGCAGCAGCAAAAGGGTTTCTTGTCAGAGCCGTTTGATACCAACATCATCATCAACGAAAAC
>DATCSV010000308.1:0-5757 GCA_036568285.1 Flavipsychrobacter sp.
TCTACTGTGCCTTGCATGATGGTAATCTCCCTGCTTACCAGTGCTGCGGATAAGGGGAATCCGATTGCCCTCATCTCCCTGTCCGTCAGCTGCAGTGCCTGCATTTTTTGCCAGTAATTTTTCTCGTGTGTCAGCATTATGGTTTGTTCTGCAGCGGCGTTTGGGGCGAAGATGTGCTCCCGGGTTATAACACCTTCGTGCAATAGCTGCTGAGGTATCAGTTCGTACTTCAACATTGGGAAACGGTGCCCGTCAGGCAAAGGATGTGTATATATAGTATCGTATGCTATTGTAAACATTCGGGAGCTAATTTAACAAGTTATAGTTATAGGCTATGCTTTTTGCGGCAAGGGTTTGAATGGGTATGAAATCTACCAACTAAAGACCTCGGTTACCTATTAAACAATCTGCCGTCTTTGTTCTATTAACGTATTATCCTATTAGCACTACCTTTGCTTATTAAGATTGTACATTGAAAGCGCCCGTACTACTAATAACGCCTCCTTTTACACAGCTCAATACGCCGTACCCGGCTACGGCTTACCTCAAAGGCTTCCTGAATATCAAGGGTATCCCTTCAGTACAGGCCGATATGGGTATTGAAGTTACAATAGCTCTATTCAGCAAAGCGGGTCTAACGCAGTTGTTTGCGTTAGTAGACAAGAAGAAAGAATGGAGCGTAAATGCACAGCGCATCCTGGCTTTGCAAGACGACTATATCAATACTATAGACGCGGTCAGACATTTTTTGCAGGGCAATGACCCTACGCTGGCACATCTTATCTGCAAGCGGGATTTTCTGCCCGAAGCTAGCCGTTTTACACAGCTCGATGGCCTCGACCTGGTATTTGGTAGCATGGGCATACAGGACAAGGCCAAACACCTGGCCACCATGTACCTCGAGGATTTGTCGGATATGGTGCAGGAATGCGTGGACAGTCATTTCGGCTTCAGCCGCTATGCCGAAAGGCTGGGGCGCAGTGCCAACAGTTTTGACGAATTGTACGAAGCACTGCAACAACCCTCTGGCTATATCGATAGATTGCTGGTAGACATACTGAGCAAGAGAATGGCTGATGTGCGGCCAAGTATGGTAGCATTATCAGTTCCCTTTCCCGGTAACCTTTTTGCTGCCTTTCGATGCGGCCAATGGTTGAAGCAGCACTACCCGGAGGTAAAAGTAGTGATGGGCGGGGGCTTCCCTAATACAGAGTTGCGCTCTTTATCCGACCCGCGTGTGTTTGAATTCTTTGATTTTATTACGCTGGACGATGGAGAAACGCCGATGGAACAATTGTTGCGTTACGTAGATGGCAACTGTGCTATCGATGAACTCAAGCGCACTTTTGCGTTGGTGGATGGGAAGGTTGTGTTCTTCGATAATCCTTCATGTGCAGACTATAAGCAAGGGCAGGTAGGCACACCGGATTACAGCGATTTTTTACTGGACAAATATATTTCTGCGATAGAAGTAACCAATCCCATGCACAGCCTGTGGAGCGACGGGCGGTGGAATAAACTCACAATGGCGCACGGCTGCTATTGGGGTAAATGTACCTTCTGCGATGTATCGCTGCCCTATATAAAAAACTATGAACCTATTTCTGCGCAAATATTGTGCGACAGGATGGAAGAGATCATTGCACAGACGGGTCAAACTGGTTTTCATTTTGTAGATGAGGCCGCGCCGCCGGCACTCATGCGGGAACTTGCGCTGGAGATCATCCGCAGGGGCATTGTGGTCAATTGGTGGACGAATATCCGTTTCGAAAAGAGCTTCACCCGCGATCTTTGTTTTCTGCTCAAAGCCTCAGGCTGCATAGCCGTATCCGGCGGGCTGGAGGTAGCATCAGACCGTCTACTGGCATTGATACAGAAAGGTATTACGGTGGCACAGGTAGCGCGTGTCAACAAACATTTTACCGAGGCAGGTATTATGGTACATGCTTACCTGATGTACGGGTATCCTACGCAAACGGCGCAGGAAACTATCGATTCGCTGGAAATGGTGCGGCAGATGTTTGCGGCTGGGGTGTTGCAATCGGCCTACTGGCACCGCTTTGCTATGACGGCGCATAGCCCCGTAGGGCTGGAGCCAGAAAAATATATGGTGGTAAAGGACAGCGATATCATAGGCACGTTTGCCAATAACGATATTGAATTCACCGACCCTACCGGTACTGACCACGAAAGCTTCAGCTATGGTTTGAAGAAATCCCTGCTGAACTACATGCATGGGGTAGGGCTCGAATACTCCTTGCACAAATGGTTCGATACTAAAGTACCGAAAACCTCTGTGCCGGCTGATTATATAGGTAAAGCTCTTGATGAGGCGGAGCCGGGTACCGCCAAACCTACCTCGAAAGTGGTATGGCTGGGCAAGCAGCCGGTGGTGGAGTTGTTTGTGAAAAACAAGAAAGGGGAGCAATACGAGAAGGCATCACTCAGTTTCACCAATAAGCAAGGGAAGCACAGCATCACCGTTGATAAGCCGCAGGGCCTTTGGCTTGCTGCTATGCTACAGCAACTCTCAATACACAACGCTAAAACGCTCACCCTGCAACAAGTAAAAGATGATTACGAAGCTGCCGGCCTCGAAGATTTTGAACTCTTCTGGGATAACAAGCCTGTGAGTACTTTATACAGGCAAGGCCTGTTGGTATTGTAATTCAGCACATATGCGAATATGCTCCGGCGTAAAGCGCACAAATAAAATGTTAAAATATATCCCAGGGGGTTCAACAGAAAGTTAATGCTGTATATTTATTACTATTCCTTAGTAGACTCCGACGCCATATTTTATTACATATAGAGAAAGACAATGAGCGGGAAAGAACTCGTAATGGCGGTGGTATGCAAGCCACTCAGCAGCCGCGATATACTACAGGCGGAAAAGGAAAACAACGTCGTAATATTCCGTAAGATCATCTATGATACGCGGGAAGGTAGAGATGCCCTAATCGCGCAACTGGAAAAGCTGCGCATGCCCCTCAAGTTTTTCTTCATCTTCGGCCTTAATGACTGTCTGCTGATAAATTGCGCAGAAGACCTCAAGACCGCGCTGGAGCGGCTCATGGCCTTGTGAGTCTTATTACAGGTAATATCGGCAGTGGAATCTGTGGTTTCCAAGGCAGGTTTCGTTGTGTTTTGTCACCTCCGCATCAAAATAGTCTCTTTTTTATAGGCTTTTAGCTTTCTTTAGCCTAATATTTTATCTTTGTTTGCTTTTTAGAAAATAAAATACCTGAACCATAATGAGATTATTGTTGACCGCTGTTGGTTGTTTATTAGTGCTGGGGCTGCATAGTTGCTCCGAAGATTTCACCGTGGCAGCGCCTTACCGGCAGGTAACTGTAGTAGGAGGAATACTGGACATGCAGGATACCGCGCACTATATACGCATACAAAAGGCATTTATGGATGAACATAAGAGCGCCATCCAGATGTCGAAAGAGCCGGATAGCAGTTTTTACAACGACCTGGTTGTAAAGATGTTTGAATATGACGCATCGCAGACAAAAGTACTGGATAGCATAGTGCTGGACCGCGTAGACCTGAGTAAGGAAGGATACCCAAAACGTACGCCTATTAATGACCAGCAGTTTTTTACCAGTCCGCACTACGCTTATAAGTTCGTGAAAAACGACCTTAGCCCAAGTCTGTGGTACAAACTTACCATACATAATAAGAATACCGGCCGTACTGACTCGTCCGATTTTGTAGGGGTTGTCAACAGTGATCCTAATAAGGCTTCAGAGGGATTTTATCTACAGGAGTTTGAATTGGCGAGTTACACAATAGAGTTTTCAAAGACGACACCCAACTCACAATACAGGCTATTACCTTTTGTGCCCAAAAATGCCCGAATGCTTGAGGGGTATATACGTTTCAACTACGTAGAAAAGAATGCAAGTACCGGTGAGACCTCCCGTCATTATGTAGACTATGCTTTTGATACTGATGTAAGTGCTACAAAAGCAGGTATACGGACGGAGTTGGGCACACTGAATGCAAATATTTACGCATTCCTGAATTCATCTATAGGCGCCGCTGCGCCCAATGTGGAACGCCTGATGGATAGCTGTGATATATTTGTGTATGCTGCCAGCCCAGAGATATATTATTACAGGCTGATCAATCTGGGTCAGACAGGGGGTATCACCAGCGATAATATCCAGCCTAACTATACCAATTTTGCAGGTACAAATGTGATAGGCGTGTTGGGCTCGCGGGGAATGAGGGCTTATTATGGCGCCGCTATTTCCAAGCCAACTCTTGACTCCCTGCGGGAAAGTCCTATTACGGCCTCGCTACGTATAACAGGTGTGTCTGAAGATTGACAATATTACACCTGAAGAATATTTTAAATGCCTTTGTGTACTAACATGAAGGCATTTTTATTTCATATTGACAGAATGGCTGACATTATTGCCGAAACATAGGGAATGGCATATCTATTGACATAAGGACAGTAAGCGTAAAGCTGAAATTACTAATTACTAATAAGGAAAACATATTATGGGAAAAATTATTGGAATAGACCTGGGAACCACCAACTCTTGCGTGGCTGTAATGGAAGGGAACGAGCCGGTAGTGATCGCTAACGACGAAGGCCGTCGCACCACGCCATCGGTAGTGGCATTTTTGAAAAACGGTGAGCGTAAAGTGGGTGATCCTGCCAAGCGCCAGGCCATTACCAACCCTCAGAACACCATCATGTCCATCAAGCGTTTTATGGGCCGCAGGTATGACGAGATAGGCAGTGAGATGGAACATGCTGCTTACAAAGTGGTAAAGGGTGACAACAACACGCCGCGTGTTGATATCGATGGCCGTATGTACACGCCGCAAGAGATATCGGCTATGATCCTTCAGAAGATGAAGAAAACGGCTGAAGAATTCCTGGGGCAGGACGTAACGGAAGCTGTTGTAACCGTACCGGCATACTTTAATGATGCACAGCGCCAGGCTACTAAAGAAGCCGGCGAAATAGCGGGTCTGACTATCCGTCGTATCATTAACGAGCCTACAGCGGCTGCGTTGGCATATGGCCTGGATAAGCAACATAAAGACAGTAAAATAGTAGTATTCGACCTGGGTGGTGGTACGTTTGACGTATCAGTACTGGAACTCGGCGACGGTATATTTGAGGTGAAATCTACCAATGGCGATACGCACCTGGGTGGCGATGATTTTGATAAAGTGATTATGGACTGGTTGGCAGATGAGTTTAAAAAGGACGAAGCTGTAGACCTGCGGAAAGACCCTATGGCATGGCAGCGTTTGAAAGAAGCGTCTGAAAAGGCCAAAATAGAGCTTTCTTCAAGCCAGGAAACTGAAATTAACCTGCCGTACATTACCGCAGTGGATGGTGTACCCAAGCACCTGGTGCGCAAGCTGAGCCGTTCAAAATTTGAATCGCTGGCAGACAGCCTGGTACAGCGTACCCTGGAGCCTTGCCAGAAGGCACTGAAAGATGCAGGCATCAATGCTTCGGAGATAGACGAGGTAATACTGGTTGGTGGTTCTACCCGCATACCCAAGATACAGGAAGTAGTAGAGAAATTCTTTGGCAAAAAGCCTAACAAGAGCGTGAACCCCGATGAAGTAGTGGCTATAGGTGCTGCTATACAGGGTGGCGTATTGACCGGTGATGTAAAAGACGTTCTGCTGCTGGATGTGACCCCGCTAAGCCTGGGTATTGAAACTATGGGCGGTGTGATGACCAAGCTGATAGAGGCTAACACTACCATTCCT
>DATCSV010000309.1:0-6048 GCA_036568285.1 Flavipsychrobacter sp.
ATAGGCATATACAAACTTGCCGCTGGTTTTAAAGTCTATTACAGCGTTGCGCAA
This sequence comes from Flavipsychrobacter sp., assembly GCA_036568285.1. GTDB lineage: Bacteria > Bacteroidota > Bacteroidia > Chitinophagales > Chitinophagaceae > UBA5543. The sequence continues at coordinate 55 of DATCSV010000309.1, forward strand.
TTGCTGCAATGTAGCCCATCCGTTAGGTGTGGGGTTCAGTCTCAGCACCAGGCCTTTTATTTTATCATCTGTTTTCGCTTTCTCCAGCGAGCGTACAACGTCGTACAAGCCCGCGTTGTAATTATTCTCGCCCATCAGCATAGCCAGCGAGTTTTCGCGGGGTTGCTCGTTAAAGTGGGTCTTCATATCGATATACAGTACGCTGTTGGATGCTACTGTTGTCTCGGGTTTGGATTTCATAGCGCTGTTCACCGCACCTATTATCAGGCCCACGAATACCGCGACCACAATAATACCGGCCACTACCATAGCCAGCAGCGAGGCGAAGAACATCTTAAAGAATTGCTTCATAATAGTCTGTTATTAAATATTTAGTGCAAATATACAGGGCATTAAGCTAAGTATTTATTAAATGGCCGGCACAGACGGGGGGATTATTGTAGTTATTTTTCTGCGGCCTGTGTTAACTTTACCCCAAACAGGGTGAGCTTATGATGAAATTGTTAGCGGCGGTATTCTGGATACTTCCTGCTTGTTTACATGCACAACAGCTTTCGCCGCAGGCACTAAGGCTAAAGAAAGCCTACGAAGCGCTGCAACAGCAACCGCATGCGCCTATACTGCAGATACAGTTCATACAGGCATTCCCCGGCAATAAGGTGGATTTTATTGACGTTTTTGATGCGCATACCCAGGACCAACTGGCCGGGAAAAGTATAGATTATATCAAAAAATTCAGGAAGCTCGGTTATGACTATATGGATTCGGTTCTGCCAAAAGCCATCGCCATAGGCAAAGAACTACCTACATGGAGCGAAGGCGCGGTGGACGAACTGCAGAAGACCATTTATTACCTTACCAATAGAAACCCGCAATTGTTTGTAGAAACGGTGCGCAAACTTAACAAGGAGGAACATGAATCCCTGGCGGTATTTTTATACGCAGCAGACGGAGGGAAACCCAACGAAAATTACCCGGTTTTGCTGGACATATTTGACATCGCCGACAAAAGAATTCACAAAATATTTTCAGCGCAGGTAGAGCTACCGGACAGGAGATTGTAGCCTGGAGTTTTAATTCGCTTACATGACCAATGTTTACTTACTATTAGGCAGCAATGAGGGTGACCGCCAACAGTGGTTGCACCAGGCTATTGAACAGCTAAGGACGCTGGGTGAGATTACCCATCAATCCGCCACATACCAAACGGCAGCGTGGGGTATTGAAGACCAGCCGGCCTTCCTGAACATGGCGCTCTGCCTGCAAACTGACAGACAGCCGCTTGAGCTATTAAAAGCCATCAACAATATTGAACACAACCTGGGCAGACAACGTAGCTTGAAATGGGGACAACGTACCCTGGACATAGACATCCTCTTTTACGGTGATGAAGTTGTTGAGCAACCCGAACTGAAAGTACCCCATCCCTACCTGCAGGAGCGCCGTTTTGCATTGGTGCCCCTCAACGAAATAGCCCCCGATGTAGTACACCCGGGGCTAAGTAAAACTGTCGCTCAATTGCTGGAGGAATGTCCTGATAAGCTGGAGGTGGTTAAGTATTGATAATCCCCCTATCCCCCTAAAGGGGAGATTCGTTCTGACTTATTGAATTTCCAAGGAAATGTACGTTATACTTAGTCACCCCTTTAGGGGGATAGGTGGAACCTCGCAAAAGGCCCGCACCTGGTTTTGACCTATTGTTATAAATTCTTGCCTTACAGTTGACAGTGGAATAACTTATCCCATCGAATGCAGGGATATGTGATTGCCTTCTGTATCTTCAAATATGCCCATATACCCAAAGCTACCGTCCCCAATGGCGGTCTTAGGCATAACAACCTTGCCACCCGCAGTGTCTACCCTGTTTAGTACTGTATCCAGGTTTTCGCCACCGTTCAGGTATATCCTTGTACCCTGAGATGATGGCTGATATGTTTCGCCATGTACGATAGCACCACCTATGCCGCCATTATCTCTATCATGCAGCAGGAAACCCATACGTATAGGGCCCATTGGCATCTCGGGCATTTCAAAGTCGTAGATGGTGCTGTAAAAAGCTTTGGCCCTGTCAAAGTCGGTTACCGGTATTTCAAACCAATTGATAGCATTGTGCATCATTTCCATGAATTAATATTTTTAGTCAAGTTAAATAGAATACCAATACGCAACACTTTGAATCGGCTGCTTTAAGGATTTTTAAGAATTCTCTGCGTGGCCATATTTTTCATGAACTGCTGTAAATTGTATCTTGCAATTAACAAAACATGGTAGCATATGGACGCCAACAGCATGGAACAATCGATGGTGCAGAACCTGGAAAAGAAAACCGGCAAACCGCTGGCCGAATGGATTGAAATAGTGAATAGCACCAAACTGCAAAAGCATACGGAAATAGTCAACTTCCTGAAAACGGAACATGGGTTCACCCACGGCTTCGCCAATATGGTAGCGTTGAAAGCGCGCGGCACTGACGCCGGCTCTGCTGCCAATACCGACGACCTGGTTACAGCCCAATACAAAGGCAAAGAAACGCTCCGCCCTATGTACGACAAGCTGATAAAAGAGATTCAGAAATTTGGCAGGGATGTGGAAGTAGCGCCCAAAAATGCTTACGTGAGCATTCGCCGCAAAAAACAATTCGCTATACTGCAGCCCTCTACCAAAACAAGGCTGGACGTAGGTATCAACCTGAAAGGCACAGGACCAACAGGCAAGCTCGAAAAATCAGGCAGCTTCAATACAATGGTAAGTCACAGGGTGAGGGTAGAAAAACCTGAAGACGTAGATAAAGACCTGTTCAACTGGCTGAAGCAGGCTTATGATGCGGCGGGATAGGTATTAAAAAAAGGGGCTTACGCCCCTTCAAAATATCTAACCAGTAATTACTAAACCCTAACCACTAAACTACCCCGGTATCCTCGACATATATTTGCTCAGTTCGGCAATTTGTGCCACTACCTGCTCGTTTTTCGATTTGCAGGCTTTGGCTTTGGTGAAGTAGAGTTTAGCACTGCGGAAATCACGGCGCTGCATGCACAGTCCTGACAGTTGCAGGTAGGCCGTAGCCTCGCTGTCTTTATCAGGCAGGCCCAACTTTACCGATTTACGCAGGTATTCATAAGCCTCTTTGTTATTACCTTTCTTAAACGCGATAGCACCCAGTTGCAGGTAAGCGCTGCCTTCAAACTCTTTTTCGGCCATGCCGGAGGCCAGCCCTTTCTTCAGGTCTTCTTCGGCTTTGTCCAGGTCGTCGCCCATAGTAGAGATGTTGGCACGCAGCATATAGTATGACGAACGTACAGGCTTGTACAGCAGGTTAGGGTATTTCACCGTATCCATCAGTTTCTGTGCACCTTCCATATCACCATCCTCTATATACTTTTGTATCAGGGTCATGGGCCCTACCAGGAAGTGTGCCACCACCATTAGTATTGCTACAAGGAAGGGCAACCAGGCTATCCACCACGTCACCTCAAAGCCCAACCATAAGCCCAGGCCTATCATCAATATGGCTAGCGGCAGGCGGTACAGTACTGTAAATCTTCTTAAAGCTAATTTCATTTCTATAAAATTGGATGCAAAGATAGTTTTTTACAGGTCTTCTTCCCTTTCCAGCATTAAGACACTGTGCTGGGGTACTATATAGTATTTTTCACCTTCATACAACACTTCGGTGCTGCCTGCTACCAAGAAGATGGCCAAGTCGCCCTCCCTGGCCTGTAGCGGTATATATTTTACCTTCTCCTGCGGCTCTTTCCACACCTCGTCGTCTTCGGCTACCACCGGTATGGGAAAACCAGGGCCTGTTTTAATAATATAACCTTGCTGTACCTTTTCTTTTTCGTGCACACCCGGTGGCAGGTACAAACCGCTGCTGGTACGCTCATCAGGCTTCGATGGCTTTATCAATACCCTGTCGCCCACTATAATGAGTTTCTTCCACTTATTATCTGATGTTATATTTACCATAAGTTTTTAGTGCGGTGCAAAATTACATCATTAATTTTGGCTTTATTAAGCTGTAGCCGCTTTTCAGGTTACAGCACCCCGGCAATATGAAAAAGAAAGATTGGTACGAAAACTGGTTCGGTTCGTCCTGGTATAAAATACTCTACCGGGACAGGGATGAACTGGAGGCGGAAGAATTTGTAGAAACGCTGGTACGGCACTTGCAGCCCCTACCCGGCAGCCGTGTGCTGGATATTGCCTGCGGCGAAGGCCGCTTTGCCCGGCAACTGGCTGCCCACGGGCTGGACGTAACCGGCATAGACATATCTTACTCAGCCATAGCCAAAGCGCAACAGCAGGAAGATGACAGGCTGCACTTTCATGTGCACGATATGCGTTTCCCTTTCTACATCAATTATTTCGACTATGCGTTCAACTTCTTTACCAGCTTCGGCTACTTTGCCAGCGACCGCGATCATGTAATGGCTGCCAAATCATTTGCCGCCGCGTTGAAAAAAGACGGACTGCTGGTAGTTGACTACCTGAACGCACCCTATGTGCTGGACAACCTGGTACCTAATGAAACGGTGGTGCGCGAGGGAATTGTATTTAACATTACCCGGCGCATGGAGGGGAAACATATCATCAAGGACATACATTTTAAAGACAGGGAGGGCCAGGACGTACACTATGCTGAACGTGTAGCAGCCTTTACCTTGTCTGATTTCCTCCAGATATTCAAGAAGGCAGGACTGTCGCTCTCCGGCACTTACGGCGACTACCGGCTGAACAACTACAACCCCGCGGAATCGAAGAGGCTGATTATGATATTTAAAAAATAAGCGATTGAAAGAACTGCATGACTGGCTGATATATTGGGACTTCACTGCCTGGTATTACCTGAATACCCAGTGGGTAAACGGCTTCTTTGATGTGCTGATGCCCTTCCTGCGCAATCAGTGGACATGGGCACCGTTGTACCTGTTCCTGCTTATCTTTATGCCGCTCAACTATAAGCGCAAGGGCTGGATGTGGTGCGTGTTCTTCCTGCTCACTTTCGCTATCAGCGATTATTTGAGCGCCAGCGTCATCAAGCCATACTACCTGCGCATGCGCCCCTGCAACAATCCTTATATACATGATATAGTACACCTGCTGGTGCCATGTGGTAGTGGTTACAGTTTTCCCTCCAGCCATGCAGCCAACCATTTTGCCCTGGGCATATTTGCGGCTGTTACTATGGGCAAAACATATAAATGGGTTTGGCCTGCTGGTCTACTATGGGCCTTATCTGTAGGTTATGCACAGGTATATGTGGGTGTGCACTTCCCCGGCGATGTATTGGCGGGAGGTGTATTAGGTGCTATCGCCGGCCTGCTTACCGGCTACGCTTACAACCGTGTATACCGGAATCCCCTTATACCGCCTCCTACCGGGAACTGATGTAATTGTTGAACTCGTCTTTCGAATTGGTGAAGGTGAATGCATCTTCCAGTTTCCAGTAATCCTGCTTGTCGAGCGCCTTATCGTACGACCATTTGGCGAAGTCCAGCTTGCTGCCCTCAAAGGTCAGCCAGTCCATCATCCTGCGTACCTGTACTGAATAATATGTGCGTTCTGCCAATACAGACTTCATCAGTTTCAGCTTTTCGGTATCTGTTATGCGGTCATCTACCCGGGCTTTCAGGTCGGTCAGGTCATCATCGGTCAGGATGTTGCTGCTGTGTATCTCATTATCCGGCTGATCATAATCCAGGTAGGCATCTTCCATGTCCATAGTCCTGATACGCATCCTGCCTGTTTGCCTGTCTACCACGCAATTAGTTACTGTACCCGCATCTATGCGTATACGGCCCGTGTACAATAGCTTGGCGCGCCCGCCACCTCTTTTGTATTCCAGGTACTCGTACACACGCAGGTCGTGCCAGCCTTTGGGCAGGTTGCCTATCGTTATCGTTCGGCCGTGCCTGTCGTAATGCCGGCCGTCTACGGATACAACTATCGGCTCGTGGTCGGTGGTACGTATCTCTAATACACTTCGCTGGC
>DATCSV010000310.1:0-8139 GCA_036568285.1 Flavipsychrobacter sp.
TTATCTATGATGTTGATACTCTCAATATACTGGATGTGAATAGCGCGGCTACGGAAGATTACGGGTATTCCATAGAAGAATTCAGAAAAATGAGTGTGTTGGATCTGTGCCCACAGCGGGAATTTAAAGACAGGTTACAGGCGGTAAACGGGAATGATAAAGTTGTACGAATCGGCACATTTAACCACACCAACAAAGATGGTAGCACCCGGGTATTGGACATAATGGGGCACAAAGTAGTGTTCAATAACAAAACGAGTATATTACTGCTTGCAAATGATATTACAGAAAGGTTGGAGGCATTGCGGCAACTGGAGGACAATCAAAAGAAATTGTCTGCCGCACAGAAGATTGCAAAAATAGGCTACTGGCAGCTTAACCCCTCTGACAACAAGTTATTCTGGTCAGATGAAGTCTACACGATATGGGGTGTTAACAAGGAGTCCTATGTGCCGGACTATGACTCGTATGTAGCAACCATTCATTACGATGACCTGCCTGAATTCAAAACCAAAGCTGCTGCGTTGACAGAGGAAGGTGAATTATTCGACTTTCAGCACCGGATAATACGCCCTGACGGTACCATAAGGTGGGTGCACGAGAAGGGACAGGGTAAAAAAGATGACGCAGGGAAGCTGTACATGCTGGAAGGAACGGTCCAGGACATTACAGAGCAAAAATTAGCCGCATTAGCACTGGAAGAAATTAGCCAGCGATACCAATACGTCACTAAAGCCACGTTCGATGCCGTTTGGGACTGGGATGTAGTTAATGACATAATCATCTGGGGCGAAGGGTTCAGTGAAATATTCGGGTATAAACTCAACGAACTCAAGAAAGACATTTCCTCATGGACAGATCATATCCATCCTGAAGACCGGGTATGGGTAATCCAGAGCATTGATAATTTTATCAAGAGCAACAATAAAATCTGGCATGAAGAATACAAGTTTCTGAAGGCAGATGGCAGCTATGCATTTGTAGAAGACAGGGGATTCGCTGTGCGTGACAGCAAAGGCAGTGTATTACGTATGGTGGGCGCTATGCAGGACATCACACAAAGGCACAATTATACTGAAGCAATTGAACAACAAAACGAAAAGCTGCGTGAAATAGCCTGGATACAATCGCACGAAGTAAGGGCACCACTGGCAAGCATTATGGGCCTCGTCATGTTGATAAAAGACGGAACCATATCGAAAGAATCAGAATCGGCTGAAAAAGTGCTGGACGACATTATAAAATCGGCTGCCGACCTGGATACAGTTATCCGTAAGATATCTGAAAAAACAAATACAAGTGCTTAGCCGGCCAATACTACCCAGATATTCCGTGCATCATTTTTCCTGAGGCTCAGGTAGTAGCCCGCAATCTGGATAGCTATAGGGTCTCCCATGGGAGCTACCATTTCTACCTGTACAGGCTGGCCCGGCACACAGCCCATTTCCATTAGCGTGAGGCGGAAATCAGTTTCCTCGTGGTGTTTAATCAGTGCTCTCTGCCCTTTTTTCAGTTCAGATAAGCGTATTACTTGTTCCTGTACGGCATCCATATTTATTGGCTCTTGCACAGGTGCAAAGGTACGGGTAAAAAACTTTACCGACATTTGCTGAAAATCTGGATAATGCCCGCAAGGTTTTACGAGCAGGAAGTACGCTCAGGATTGAAGGATAAAAAAAAGCTGTCTGCCTATATTGATGGCCTGGTGACGCAATACAGGAAAGGTAAGGGGAAGTCTTCCCTGACTTATGTTTTCTGTACTGATGCATATCTGCTGGATATCAACAGAAAATTCCTGGATCATGATACATATACAGATATCATCACTTTCGACCTGACAAGCGAGGGGGAACTGTTGACAGGTGAAATTTACATCAGCACGGACCGCATCACCGAAAATGCCTTGAAATTTGGCAATCCATACGTTGAAGAATTACATCGCGTGATATTTCACGGAGCTTTGCATCTTTGTGGTTTCAAAGACAAATCGGCAACAGACAAAAAGAAAATGAGGGAAATGGAAGACAAATGCCTGGCCGAATATTTTAAATAAGTACATGAAGATAGAAAAGCTTTACGAAGACGATAACCTGGTGATAGTGAATAAGCCTGCCGGAGTGTTGGTAATACCCGACAGGTTTGACACTACAATACCCTCGCTCAACCAACTACTGGAGCAACAATACGGGCATCATATGTATGTGGTGCACCGGCTGGACAGAGGCACAAGCGGCGCTATCTGCTTTGCCAAAAACGAGGAAGCACATAAATACATGTCGGCCATTTTCCAGGAGCACAAGGTAGAAAAGTATTATATGGGGCTGGTAGGTGGCCGCGTAATACCCGAAACAGGAACTATAGAAGCTGCCCTGATGGAGCACCCCACTAAAAAGGGCAGAATGGTGACGACTAAAAAGGGTAAGGCCTCGCGCACCGACTATACCGTGCTGCAACAATGGCCACTGTATTCATTAGTGCAATTCAGGATATATACAGGCCGTACTCACCAGATACGTGTGCATATGCAGTCAATTGGGCATCCCATAGTATGCGATGAGTTTTACGGGGACGGGAAACCATTCCTTCTGTCAGCCATAAAAAAGAAATATAATGCCACCCGGGATGAAGAAGAGCGCCCGTTGCTCAACAGGCTGGCGCTGCACGCGTGGAAACTGGTATTTACGGGGATAGACGGTAAAGAAATAACTGCGGAGGCGCCCATGCCCAAAGATATGGCAGCATGTGTCAATCAGCTAAACAAATGGGCTAAGCCGCTTTAACGTACTAATAATTACTTTTGCAGTTCAATCAATACAATGACAAGGAAATCTGATATCAATATCCAGATAGAACTGGATGAAGACAAAATGCCGGAGCGCATAGAATGGAATGCGCCCGATGGTGGCGTAGACGGGCTGCAAGAGTCGAAAGCTATACTGCTGGGCCTATGGGACGGGCAGGAAAAATCGGCCCTGCGCATAGACCTCTGGACCAAAAAAATGATGGTAGACGAAATGAACGACTTTTTTTACCAGACGCTGTATGGCATGGCTGACACTTACCTGCGCGCTACCAATAATACAGAACTGTCTGAAGAGCTGAGGACGTTTGCAAAAGACTTCCTGAAGAAGGCTTCGGACGCGCTGGAGAAGCAGGAAAATGGCTAACCCGGGTATCTGTACATTCATTTAAAGTAAACACAAAAAGAATACTATGACACTGGAAGCAAGAATAATGGACGAAATGAAAACGGCGATGAAAGCTAAAAATGAAGCTGAGCTTCGTACACTTCGCGCCATTAAGTCGGCTATACTGCTTGAAAAAACGAGCGGCAGCGGTACAGAAATGACGGAAGCTGATGAGCTGAAGATGCTGCAAAAACTGGCCAAGCAGCGCCGCGACTCATTAGATATATTTCAACAGCAGAACAGGGAAGACCTGGCAGCCAAAGAGCGGGAAGAGCTGGCGATTATAGAGCGTTTTCTGCCCCAACCGATGACACAGGAAGAACTGGAAGCCGCCCTTAAGGACATAATTGCACAGGTAGGCGCATCGTCGCCTGCTGACATGGGCAAGGTGATGGGTGTAGCGTCCAAGCAACTGGCCGGGAAGGCAGACGGAAAAACTATTTCTGAAACTGTAAAGCGCCTGTTGGCTTAATACCGGGGCTAATGATTATTGATATAATCACCATAGCACTCGTTGTATTGTTTTTTATCAGGGGATATATGAAGGGCGTAATTGTCGCCCTTTTTTCAGTGGCCGCATTTATACTTGGCATAATTGCGGCGCTCAAACTATCTGAACTACTGGCCACTTACCTTTTCGAGAAAGGCATAGTTACGTCAGGTTGGGCGCAAATATTGAGTTATATTATCCTTTTTGTTGGCGTAGTAATACTGGTACGCCTGCTGGCAAAGGCTGTAGAAACCGCACTGGAAGCAGTATGGATGGGTTGGCTGAATAAGCTGTTAGGCGGTGTTTTTTATGCGTTCATCAGCCTGGTAGTTATCAGTACCTTTTTGTGGCTGGGCGATGCAGCCCAATTATTACCCAAAGAGCAGGTAGCGGCATCCGTTACTTACCCGTACACCGTAGCGCTGGCGCCCTGGGTAGCCCAACAGGTGGGATTGCTGTGGCCGATGAGCAAAGAAGTATTTGCCGACCTGGACATGTTCTTTAACAATATCAATGCCTACCTGCAGCATGTGGATTCTACTCGATAACTACGATTCATTTACCTACATACTGCACCATTATCTGCTGCAAACCTGCCCTGCGGGCACGGAATGTAAAGTGTACCGCAATGATGAGTTGACTGTTGAAGAACTTGCTGCGTTGGACCCCGAACGCCTGGTTATTTCCCCGGGCCCGGAAACGCCGCTAGAGGCAGGCATTACCATGGATGCCATCAAATACTTTCATGATAAGATACCGATTCTTGGGGTTTGCCTTGGCCACCAGGCGCTGGGCATGCACTTCGGGGGGCAGTTGGTACAGATACCATACCCTATGCATGGTAAGACCAGCGATATAGTACACAACCATCACCAGCTTTTTCGTGATGTCCCATCGCCCTGTACGGTGATGCGTTATCACTCGCTGGCTATACAAGGATTGGAAAATACAGGCCTGAAAGTACTGGCAAGTTCTGATGACGATAATGTGGTAATGGCTGTAGCGCATGAACAATACCCTTGTGTGGGTATTCAGTTTCATCCGGAAAGTATTGGCAGCAACGACGGGCTGCAGATGCTGAGGAACTGGGCCGAGATGTATTAATGTGTATTGCAGATTTCTATCAATGCATCCGTTGCCTCAGGTAATCCAAGGTTGCGGGCCTGGTTCAGGTCGTCGCAGGGCATTTCACCGGAGCGGTATTTTATCATACCCCGCCAATACCATGCTTCAGAGTATCCAGGCCTGATCTGTATGGCGCTGCTCATGTCCCTGATAGCTTCCCTGTTCTTGTCTTGGCGTGCATATATCAAGCCCCTGCGCAGGTAGAAAAGGGGTTCAGAGGGTTCTAATTCTATCGCTTGGGTATATGCAGCCATTGCACTTTCAAGGTCGCCTTTTTGCTCTATACAATCTGCTTTGATATAGTGAGCGCGGGCATTATCCGGCTCCTGTTGCAATACTTTATTAATATCCAGCAGTGCTGCATTGCAATTGCCCGTTTGTTGATACAGTAATGCGCGGGAAAAAAGTGCTTTTGCGTAATCTTTCAGGCTGATAGCCTTGTTTAGCGCTGCTAACGCATCATTTTTGTTGCCGTTGCGCAAGTGTAATACACCCTTGTTGTACCATGCTTTATAGTTAGCCGCATCCAGCCTGATGGCCTCATCAATGTGTCGCATTGCATCGGCGTTGTCTCCTTCTTTCATGTAGACCCCCCCAAGGCTGCTTTGCGCTACAGACGATTCAGGAAATTTATCCGTTACTGATTTCCAGAAGTTGAGTTCTGACAGCCAGATATCGTTGCGGGCAAAGGTGGTAGCACCATACGCAAGGCAGATGACAGACAAGGTAGCGATACCGGTAACTGTCCTCCTGTATTGGTTTTGCGAAAAATAATGATAGATATGATACACTATAGGGTACCATATACCTATACAGGCCAGGTATAGGTAGCGGTCGGCCATCAGTACCTCACCAAACTGCACAAACTGCAACACGATGGCAATATTGACTGTATAGAACAAGATCCCGCCTGCTACCGCATGCCACTGCCTGCGGTAGGCGATGAAGCCGAAGGCCAGGATGCCTGCCGCAATTATCGTATAAAAAATGTGTATAGGACCAATGGTAGTCGGGTAGGGGTATAATACAGATAATTTAACAGGCAGCAGGAGGTTGATGATATATTGAACATACGCGTACCCTGCAAATACGATGGTATGCAGGAAACTGAACTCCGGGTGGGTATCCAGGAAAGACACTTCTGCCTGGGCTTGCAGGTTGACCAGGCCTATGGGTATGGCCAGCAATACCAGTGGCAATTTCTCCAGCCATACTTTTTTGTCTTTCAAAGGACGGTGCATCCAGATATCTACCGCCAGCAAGGCAAAGGGTAACGTCACTGCTGTAAGCTTGCAGAGGTAGGCTGCGGCGGCACAAAGGTATATCCATATCAGCTTGCGGTTTTTGTGGTCCAGCACATAGCCGATGTATATGTACATTGCCAAAAGGAAAAAAAAGCCGTTCATTACCTTATTCCTTGCCGCGATCCATGAAACGCTTTCTGTTTGTACAGGGTGCAACGCGAACAACAACGCCACGAAGAGTGCCACATATACGCAGTGTTGCATGCGCCTCATGCAGGCATATAGTAGTATAACATCCAGTATATGCCAGATGATATTAGTGAGATGATAAACAAATGGCTCATTGCCGCCGATTGCGTAGTCGAGCGCATAGCTCATCATCGGCAATGGCTGGTAGTTCCCGATGTAGAATTCCGTCCACCAGCTACTGAAATGTTCTGCAGTAAAGCCTGCTATGTCAGGTGTGTTGAACACATAGTCTATATCGTCCCAGGACATGAACCCGGCACCGAACACCTTGCTGTAAGCCAGTAATACAGCACCTATCAGGATAGTTATATGCAGCCAGGTAACACGTTGCTCTTTACTGAATAGATTCATCAGGGCCCTAAACTATGAAAAATAATGAAGCGACAGTGTTCTTAACCGCATATCCATTCGATAGCCCCAAAGCTGTAATTGATAGTGCTGCCATTGTCCAGCTTGAGTTGTAGCAGGCCATTATACGTTACCCCTGTTATTGTTGCGGTAAATTCATCATTACCTATTTTGAAGCGCTGGGTGGTATCCTTTTTAAACAATATATCGTTGTACAGCCTGAGCATGCGATTAGGTTCGGGCATGATATCAAGGTATGTGAAAATTCGCTCCCTTATGCCGGTCACTATATCGAATATTACAAATTGCTTATCTGACTCCTTGCGCAATGAAGTAGAAAAAGGTAGGTCTTCTGGCATTTCTTTCTGCAGCACGTTAAGGCCCAGGCCTACAATAGAATATACCCAATGGCTGCCACGCACTACATTCTCAATGAGCATGCCGCCTGCCTTTTTGTCATTGATTATTATGTCGTTTGGCCATTTGATGCGTACATCCCAATTTTCATTCAGTTCCTGCAGATAATCCGCTATGGCCAGTGAAACAGTGACAATAAAGGCGAATTGATGGTCCAGGTCGTACTGTGGCTCCAGTACCATGCTCATCAGCAGGCTTTCATTGGGCGTATCCACCCATACTTTCCCCCTTTGGCCTTTACCGGCTGTCTGCATATCGGTTACTATTGTCAGGCCGGGTTGTGCCGTATCGGCATCTACCAGCCGCATGGCATAGTTATTGGTGCTATCAATAGTATCAAGCTCAATAACCGGGGCGTTTATCAATGCTTGCAACTTTACTGCCAAAGTTTGTTTAATTTTGACTGTAAAGATATTACCAAACATAATAGATTGACCATAATTTGGAGAAAATTATTACCGTACTACAGGGAAGAAAGAAATCAGCGGAAGGCCTTACCAGGAATAGCAAACTCTTTAAGTCTATACTGAAAGCCGTAAAAGAGAAAAAAGCCGAAAATATTGTTTCGCTTGATCTGAAAAAGATAGATGAAGCTGTGGCCGACTTTTTCATACTTTGCGAGGCGCAGTCGCATATACAACTCAAAGCCATTGCCGATAATGTTGAAAAGGTGGTGAGGGAAGAATGTGAAGAAAGCCCTTATCATGTAGAAAAAGGCGACAACTGGACCCTGGTAGACTATGTAAACGTAGTGGTGCATGTTTTTCAGCATGAACACCGTAAATTTTACAATCTTGAAAGCCTTTGGGGCGACGCTGGCAGGGTTGAACATAATGATTAAGTCGCTGTTAATCCAGAATATAACGTACTTTAGAAAAATACATGGAAGATAATAAATTCAAACCCGGGCAAGGGCCGGGAAAAGATAACAAACCTCCACGCAAGGGACCGAAATTCAATATTTATTGGATATACGGTATTATGATACTGTTGCTGATAGGGCTGAATTTCTTCAGTGGCAGCATGAGTAGTGACGGAGAGAAAATGAGCTTCCAGGAATTCAGGCAGAAATACCTGG
>DATCSV010000311.1:0-8574 GCA_036568285.1 Flavipsychrobacter sp.
AGACATGACAGGAGTTATTCGTATTATCGAAAATACCATCGCTTTGATTCAGGAACAAAACAAGTAAACACTGATTTAAAAATTCCTCCTTGGAAGGAGGTGCCCTGTGAACACAGGGCGGAGGATGTACACTCGCGATGGATTTACCCGCAATTGTCCCGCGCGAGTAGACATCCTCCGTTCCCGCACGTGCGGGATGCCACCTCCTTCAAAGAAGGAATTATTTCCGCACACCTCTACTCCTGCTTCACATACTCCTGTATAGTAATCTCCCGCTTGTCCTTTGTTTCGATGTTGGTCACTAACCTGCCGCCGATGATTCTGAAAACTACCTTATGAATATAGGTCGAACCGTAAAGTCGGGTGTAGTCCATATTGCATACCACCTCCTGTTCGCTTTTCTCGAATGTATAGGTGCCGCTTATAGGGGCTCCGGTTCCGCCACTTATCATGTACACCGAATCAGCAGTAAAACGATAGCCCATTTTACTGTGTACAAGCTGCAACTCTGCAGCTTTTTTATCGAGATTGGCTTGTTCATCTTTTGGCAATTCCCCGTAAAAATCCTCCACCATTTCCGTTACATGCCGGGCCATCACTTGCGGGTCGTTCCTGTCAAACTGTAATACGCCGTTTACCCTCGTAGTATTGAGCAGCCAAATACCATATATATCTTCCTTTGCCTCGATAGCCTGGCAACTATAGCTACCCAATAGAACTAACGCTAACAAAAACACCTGTAAGGCCCTCATCGCATCAACATCTTTAACTGTAAAATTACGGATATCCACTCCTTATTAAGGCTTATTTATAAAACTCCGCCTCCGAAAAAAAGTCGTCCCCTGGTTGCACAACTTCCAAAAAATCTATTTAACTTTGAAATACAAAGTACTTTTTAACGACTATTCAGTAACCGCTAAAAACATAAATTATGACTATTACTCCCAACCAAAGGCTCGCGATTATTTTCATTACTGTAGCATGCTTATTGTCTGTACCGCTTATTGCTATGCAGTTTACTACGGAGGTAGACTGGAGCCTGTTTGATTTCGTAGTAGCCGGGGTGCTGCTGCTGGGTACCGGCTTGCTTATTGAACTGGCCATACGCAAAGTACGCGGCACCGCCTACCGCCTGGCGTTGTGCGCGGGTATCCTATTGGTGCTGTTCCTCACCTGGGCCGAACTGGCAGTAGGTGTATTCGGGACACCATTTGCGGGGTCGTGAGACAGCGCATGTTACCAAGGGGCGACTTGGGCAAGTCAGTCATATTCTACTGCTCATTAAGTGATTCCTGCAACTTGACATACGCCTCCCAGGACATTAGAAAGCCCATTTCCCGTCTTCGTTCCTCGAGATGTTCTATATCTTGAATAGGGCAAGGCAATGTTCTCTTTGAAACAGAATCGTAACACCCCTGTGTGCCGTACAATTGTGGTTTGCCCTGCTTTACCAGTATTTTATCAATAACTACTCCTGCCATGCCACTTGGAATATTCCCCTTTATCCCCTCTCTGTATAAAAACTCTCTGTACATTAACTGTGTACCATACTCTGCATGAGCAATAATTAATGCCGGTACATATGCTTCGGCTCCAACCATTTTGGGGGTTGGATAACCGTAAACTTCAAAAATTACTACGAGACTATCCACTAAGGCCCTATTTTTTTGCCTGAATTTTGTCCGGCCGTTAACCGTCTGTGTCAATCGTATATATGTCTGATCAATTCCGGCCCAGGTTGATAATTTTATTGCCAACTCAGGATGTGTTATATTCTTGTTTTTAGCCAGGTAGTTAAGACGTATTTCTTTTTCAAATTCTATCCAGCGTTTATCGCCATGCAAAGGCTCCAAATCATAATCCCCTAATACGTATGCATCGTCAAACCTTAATTTATCACTAAGTACCTTTAGCGTATTAAATGCTTTATCGTAGTTTTTAAGCTTTGTATATGCGCATGCCAGATTGTATAAATCAGCTTTATAATTATTTTCTTTTGAACTATCACTTTGATAGGTCTTGTGAAATTCCAGCACATATTTTTTATATTCTTTCTGCTCAATGAGTTGCATCAAGTTGTTAGCATTTGAATTGCCGGGGAACACTAACGTGTCTTCCTGGTAATCCTCGACTAGTACAGGTGTGCTCTCTTGAGCAGACAACCTGTAGCTATTAGCTACCATAGCAATTAGTAATAGGATACAAACATTGCGCATAAAATATTTTATATCATTCAGTTGGCTGCATTATAGTTTATCTCCAGCCTTCTCCTAAATATACAAAACCCATCCCCACCCCACAATACGGGAAAAACACACTGTTATTGAATAAATGCAAATACTATATTCCCCAACGGTACGGTTTTTTGACACATAGCTTGGCGCGAAGAAGTGTGCCCGGATTTTGGTACTACAAAGCACCTTAAAGGGCATTCGGACTTGCGCCACTATTATACACCTGTTGACTTCTTGCAAATAATACACAAATAGCATTTCTGTTATAGTGAAGGCCGGGGATGGTAACACCACCCGGCCTCTTCTTTCTGCACATATCAAGTCATCCAACCTGTTAACTATACATTATCCACCAACCTAATCAACCATTTACCGTTATCTTAGTAATATGAATTGGTACCGGCAACAGACAGACGAGGTATTGGAAGAACTGAAGGCCACACCCAAGGGGCTGAACGATAATGAAGTGGCACAAAGGCTGAAGGAATACGGCCCTAATGAACTACAGGCCGCAAAACAGCGCAGCAGGCTCGCCATATTCCTGTCACAGTTCAAGGATGTGATGATACTCATACTGGCTCTTGCCGCGGTGGTCTCATTTATAGCCGGAGAGGCTACCGATGCTATCGTGATATTAGCCATCATATTGGTAAATGCGATAATAGGCTACTACCAGGAGTATAACGCCGAACAGTCGGTAAGGATGCTGCAAAAGATGGCGGCACAGCATACGCTGGTACTGAGGAATGGCAAAACACAGGATATTGAGGCTACGGAGTTGGTACCGGGTGATATCATTATACTGGAGGCCGGTAATGTAGTGCCCGCCGATGCCCGGTTGATAGAAGGCTCATCGCTGAAGGCAGAGGAAGCCGCCCTGACGGGAGAAAGCGACAGCATCCACAAAACCACCGACGCGCTGGAAAAGGAAGACCTGTTGCCTGCCGACCAGGTAAATATGGTATTCAAGGGCACCATTATCAGCAATGGCACCGGCAAAGCAGTAGTGACCGCTACGGGCATGAATACCGAAATGGGGAAAATAGCCGGTATGCTGGATATAGAACAGCAGAAGACCCCACTGCAACAGAGGCTGGCCAAATTCAGTAAGCAACTGGCTATAGTAGTAATAGTGATATGCGCAGGTGTATTTGGTTTCGGATTGTTGAGAGGTGAGCCGCCGTTGCAGATGTTCCTGACGGCCCTTTCGCTGGCGGTAGCCGCTCTTCCGGAGGCATTGTTGGTGGTGGTGACCATAGGGCTGGCTCAGGGTGCCAAGCGCATGGTAAAGCAAAAGGCATTGATACGCAAACTGCCTGCCGTGGAAACACTGGGTTCTGTGACCTATATATGCAGCGACAAAACGGGTACGCTGACACAAAACCGAATGACCGTCACCAACCTGGAAGCCGCGGAGGGTAAGGAAGACCTGCTGCTGCACGCCATGATGCTGAACAACGAAGTGAGGAAAAACAACCACAATGAACTGATAGGAGATTCCACAGAAATAGCCCTGGTAAACTATGCTAAAGAACAGGACTATTCATACGATTCTTCTGCGGAGGAATACGAAGTTGCAGACACCCTCCCTTTCGACTCAGACCGGATGATGATGAGCACCCTGCACCGCAACGGCGACAAACTGCTGCTGCTGGTAAAAGGTGCTCCCGTGAAAATCGCGGAGAACTTATCGGCCCAATACAGCGAGGCGGATAAAGAAGCCTGGCTGAAGAAAAACAGGCAATGGGCTGCCGACGGACAAAGAGTGTTGTTCTTCGCATATAAGTATATAGACGGTAACACAAAAAAGATATCGGCCGATGCAGAAAGCGAACTGGAAATGCTGGGCGCCATAGGCATGATAGACCCACCGCGGGAAGAAGTAATAGCAGCGATAGAAGAATGTAAAACAGCAGGTATAAAACCGGTGATGATAACCGGCGACCAACCTGTAACCGCCATGGCTATAGCCAAAGAGTTGAAAATAACGCAGGACGGCGACAGTGTGCTGACAGGAGCGGAGATAAAGAAACTGGCCGAAAACGGCCTGAATAAAAAAGCGGAGCATATAGACATCTACGCGCGGGTATCGCCGGGGCAGAAGCTGGATATAGTAAAAGCCCTGCAACAGAACGGCGAGTACGTAGCCATGACGGGTGACGGCGTAAACGATGCCCCATCGCTCAAGCAGGCCAACATAGGCATAGCGATGGGTATTACCGGCACCGATGTATCGAAAGAGGCGGCCCATATGATCCTGCTCGACGATAACTTTGCCACTATAGTGAAAGCCGTAAAAGAAGGCAGGCGTATCTATGACAACATCCGCAAGTTTGTGTTGTACATACTATCCTGCAACCTGGCAGAGATACTGACCATACTGTGCGCACCACTACTGGGCCTGCCCATACCCCTGCTGCCTATACATATATTATGGATAAACCTGGTGACCGACGGGCTACCCGGAATTGCACTGGCCACAGAGCCTGCTGAAAAGGACATTATGAAACGGCCTCCGCGCAAACCTGAAGAAAGCCTGTTTGCAGACGGCATGTTGTACCAAATTGGTTTTACGGGGTTGGTATTGGCAGCTGGAGCCCTGGCTGCACAGTACTGGGCAGCCGCACATGGCTATAGCGAGCGTGAGCAGCAGACCGTTGTATTTACGGTTTTATGTTTTTCGCAGTTGGCCAATGCCCTATCAGTGCGGTCGGTATACAGGGCCGTATTCTCAGTCCGGTTGTTTGCCAATCCATTGCTGATAAGTTCAGTGTTGCTCACGGTACTGCTGCAGGCGGCATTAGTATATATACCAGCCCTGCACCCGGTGTTTAAAACGGTTGCTTTGGATTTCAGCCTGATGATGGAAATAATTATTATACCTGTGGCTTGCTTAGTATTGATAGAACTGATCAAGCTATTTTACTACAAGGTATTCTACAGCAAGCAATTGAAGACTAGTAGCGCTTCTTCTTAAAATCGCCGCGTTTCCATGCCTCATAAAACTCTGCCCATGCCAGCGGGCTGAAGAGATTACTCGGTGGCCACTGGCCATAGTACACAGCCTTCTGCGCCTGCATGTTTTGGTAAGCGCTTTGGTGTTCCGCACCGTCTTTGGGCAGTGAATAAGCCAGGGCGCGCAGCATCAGGGCCTCTGTATTGCGGCGGGCTACCTCATAGCGGTCGTTGGGTATATCCCAGTATTTGAATGCGTAGTTAAACTGTTCGCGCGTGGGAAAGGGGCGTATAATAGTTTCCTGCAGGTAGAAGGTATCCTGTGTCATGAGCTGCACTACCGAAAAGTAATGGCCCTTTACGTCAAAGGGAATGGCGAACTCCTTCGCACGAAAACCTAATGCTGAGAATACCAGGGTATCGCCTTTATGCGCTACCAGCGAAAATACACCCTGCTCGTTGGATACAGTACCGCGGTGATGATGCTTAAGCATTACAATGGCACCCGGCACACCCCGCAGGCTGTCGGCCGTCATTGTTACTCCGTTTATCTGTACTATGTTTTCATCATCGCTCTGTGCATAGGTATTGTTGATCAGCAACATACCGGCAACCAGCAACAGCCAATACACCTTGTTTCTCATTCCGTCAAATTTACGCAGTTTCCGCCTATCTATAAAACTGATTTAGTGATATATCAATATAAGCAATAAAACTATCAGTAATGAGTAGACTATTTATGTGCAAAGAAAACCTGTATGACGTACTTTTGCCTATCCTGATTTCTAGTTTAACAAAGGTTTAGTATGATAACGAAAGAAGCGGTTTTGAAGGCGTTGGGCAATGTGGACGATCCTGATCTGGGCAAAGACCTGGTGACCCTGAATATGGTGCGCGATGTAGAGATAGATGGTAATAATGTATCATTTACCGTGGTACTGACTACCCCGGCCTGCCCTATGAAGGAGATGATAGAAAAGGCCTGTATCAATGCCATACACCTGCTGGTAAGCAAGGACGCTGTCGTTTCGGTACATATGACATCGAATGTGAACAGCAACCGTAAAGACAATATGGCCGTGCTAACCGGTGTTAAGAATATCATAGCCGTAGCCTCGGGCAAAGGTGGCGTGGGCAAATCTACTGTCGCCGTCAACCTGGCAATAGGCCTGGCGCAGGAAGGTGCCAAAGTAGGCCTGCTGGATGCTGATATATACGGCCCTTCCGTTCCCATCATGCTGGGCCTGCGCGATGAGCGTCCGAAAATGATGGATACTGCTGATGGTAAAGGCAAGATAGTACCCATAGAGAAATACGGCATAAAAGCCATGAGTATAGGCCTGCTGGTAGATGAAAAGCAGGCAGTGGTGTGGCGTGGCCCTATAGCCAGTTCCGCGCTCAAGCAGTTCATCACCGATGTTCATTGGGGCGACCTGGATTACCTGGTAATAGACCTGCCACCCGGCACAGGCGATATACACCTCACACTGGTGCAGGCAGTACCCGTTACCGGTGCAGTTATCGTGTCTACACCGCAGGCTGTTGCTGCGGCCGATGCCAAGAAGGCCATCATGATGTTTAAGCAGCCGCAGATCAATATACCAATACTGGGTATAGTGGAAAACATGGCCTACTTCACCCCGGCAGAATTACCGGAAAACAAGTATTATATATTTGGTAAAGGTGGCGCTCAAAAGATGGCGGAACAGTTTGAACTGCCATTCCTGGGAGAAGTGCCTATAGTACAGGGCATACGGGAAGGCGGTGATATGGGTTTGCCGGCGGTATTAGACACAGCTAACCCTGCCAGCCGCATATTCACAGATCTGGCCCAGAATGTAGCCCGCAATGTATCTATGAGGAACGCCAATATTGAGCCTACTAAGGTGGTGCAAATGCAGGTGTAAACGCTATCTGAACTTATTATACTACTTACCGCCGTTAGCCTTCAGGTCAGCCTGGCAGTTGGCATCCAGGTCAGGAATAATATTACCGGTAAGGAGACTCAGAACACCAGTTGTCTGCACTTTGTAGTACATCAGGCATTGCTCGTTATCACAGTGTTTACCATGAGCTTCATCCAGGTGATCTGTTTGCATTTCGGTACCGGTATTCACCAGGCCCAGCATATGCCCCAGCTCGTGTCTTAATACAGTAGCCAGCAAAGTCTCTCTCGATGGCTGTGTGACCCCACCTGAATTGGCGGAGATAATTCCATCGAACAAAGCTACTGATGTATTCTTGTATGCAACCCCCAATATATTTTCAATATAATAATCACCCTCAGTTACCAGGATAAACAAACCCAGTGTATCAACTCCATCCTTGCCTGCCTTCTCAAACTTCGTACGGTATATTTTTTCAATGGTTATCAGGTCGTTTACATACAACTTGCCACCCTGCATGGGCAACTGCCTTTCGTGTACATAAATACCGCCCGGCTTATTACAATACCTTCCCAGGAACTTTACGGCATCGTCCACTACACTTTGCGGCAGTTGGTGCTTCATAACATAACATATGTCCAGGTTGATAGCCTTGTACCTGGAAGAGCTCAGGAAGTCGTTGGCAGACAAGCCAACCGACCTGTTGTCATAGTTGTTCGTCGGGTCGATTACAGGCACGGTATACCCTATCTTGTTATTCCTGCTACAAGATGCAAATACGATAAGCAATAAGAATATGGTCCACCTTTTCATACAAGTATGATTATACAGTACAACATTACAAAAACCTTGCCTGATTGGTTGTAGAGACGGCGTTCAATAACATATCGTTTGCAAGTCATTGTAAATATGTGGTTAACGGATTGTTATCGGGGCATTAACATGATTGCCAATCACACCGCATTCTGTAATAAAGAATAAATAACCGGCTCCATTTTACTATTTTTCAGGACGAATAACATCGACAATGCAGAACTATAAACAATGGTATATTGCCGGCCTGGTGGTATTTATCATCACCGCCATCTTCAGCGTTGGCTATCACAACCATGATGAACATTTCCAGATACTGGAGTTTGCGAATTACAAAATGGGACTCTCCCCTGCGGCTGACCTGCCCTGGGAATTGAATGCCCGGATAAGGCCGGCACTACAGCCGTTTATTGTCTGGTGTATGGGCAACACGTTACAATCTGTTGGTCTTTATAATCCTTTTACTCTTACCCTCATACTCAGGCTGATGATGGCTTTGCTATATTGGTGGGCCATTGTGAGGCTGGTTAAAATACTACTACCAGATTTCCAGCATACTCGTGGAAAGTCACTATGGGTGATGAGCGTGTTGTTGCTATGGTTTGTGCCGTACACGAGTGTCCGCTTTTCGGCTGAGGCCTTCGCGGGGATGCTGTTCTGTTTTGCCGCCGGAACCATATTACAGC
>DATCSV010000312.1:0-4771 GCA_036568285.1 Flavipsychrobacter sp.
CCATAAAAAACCTGGGTGGGTATGACGTAGCCCAATATGCCATAGAGTTGGGCAACCGCTGGGGGGTGGGACAAAAGGGGAAAGATAATGGAGTGCTGATACTGGCTTCGAAAGATGACCGTAAAGTCAATATTTCTACCGGCTATGGGGTGGAAGGTGCGCTTACCGATATTACCAGCGGGCGCATTATTCGCAACGAAATAGTACCTGAGTTTAAACAAGGTGATTTTTATAAAGGATTTGATAAAGCTGCTGATGCTATAATAGCGGCTACAAAAGGCGAATACAAAGCAGAAGAGGATTACCATCATGGCAAGAAGAAGGTGCCTGCTATTGTAACTATTTTTATCATACTGGGTATTATCCTTATTGTCTGGGCCATCAGCAAAGGTGGTGGTGGCAGCGGTGGCGGCGGTTATATGAGCGGCCGTGGAGCCGGAGATATAGCTACAGGTATGCTGTTAGGGCATTTGCTGGGCGGAGGCCGCGGTGGCGGATTCGGCGGCGGAAGCCGTGGAGGTGGCGGATTCGGAGGCTTTGGTGGCGGCAGCTTCGGCGGTGGTGGGGCCAGCGGTAGCTGGTAGCTACGTTAGTTAAGCGAACCCTGTTGCATATTGCCGGCTATGCGGCTATCTGAAACGGAAAACAGCACTACGCAAATAATCCCAAGTATAATAAGCAACGAGTTCTCCAGGTAGGCGGGCAAAACAGAGCCTGTTACTATGGCGTGGGAGTCTTTCTCAATGTTATGCCCGACGCCGGCCTGTATTTTGCTCAGCGCATCAAGATGCGCCATCATTTCTCTGAAATAGTTATTAAGCTGTGTAGCCGGTACGCCGGCGATGTCATTTTTTGCATGGGTAAACACCCGATCGTATTGCCTGTTGTATTGGTGCAAGGACTGTTTCAGTTCAGCCCAATGTTTGCGCTCGTCAGCTGTCAGGTAGGTTTTTTCGTAGTTATCCAGCAGTGTATTGATCGCAGCATCGTGTTTCATGATGTGCTGCTGCAGGATGGCTGTATTGTATTCTGCCCGGTGCTCCTGCAATAATCTTTTTTCGTACAGGTGATTGCTCAGCTCGTAGATATAAGTAGCAGGCATCAGCCTGTCCTGGTATATGGAGGAGATACTTTTGTCTAAAGTGTTGAAGTTTTTTCGTTCGTATAAATTGCCCAGCAGTATGGTAGCCATTATAACCAGTAATACAACTGCAGCTTTCAGTTTATACTTGATGATATATGCCCATTTCATCGCGTTCTCTGTTTGTTGATCCTTTTGAAGTTACAAAAAGTATTACATAAGAAATGCTAAAAAGAAAGCCCCGCTAAACCAACGAGGCGTGCCCGGCAGGGCAAGCCTCGTTGTGTGCAAACGCACCATTATGACTATTGTTTAATGAATTTTCCTGTTGCTGTACCTCCGTCCTGCACTACCTTACATACATACATGCCGGGCGGAAACGGGCTTACGTCTATACTTTGCGACTGTTCCGTAATGATTCTTTCTGTCATCAGCCGGCCTGTGATGTCATATATCCGCAAATGCGCGAAGCTGCTGTTGTTTAAATCTATGTCAAATGTTGCAGTAGACGACACCGGGTTAGGGTAAACTGCTATACCTGTACTATTTCCCCGAAGCTGGTTAATAGCTGAAGGCGATATAATTATTTGCGTGTATAAATCACCGTTATGGCTGTATTTCAAAACAGGAAGAAGGGGGTCCTCTGTGTACCATATATAATCAACTCCGGTTGAATAGGTTTCGCTCACCCGCGCTACATTATGATAATCCCCGTTAGGCATTTTCAGTATACCATAGCCATCATATTGCACGGTAACGCTCTTTGTAGTGTCGCCATAGCCAAGATAGGTATCGGTAAATTGTACTTGCCAGCTAAAGGGGAATTCCATGACCGTTTTCGGATTCTGACTATAATCGGTGGCCCCCCCGGGCGAAGAGATATTTAACGTTACCTGCTCCATTTTATTGCCGTCCACTATAAAGTAGTTATAAGTGCTGTCTATAATGTAGACGTAGTTGGCATTAGGGTAGTTATTCATATACAGGTTGTTGTTGGTATTCAGTACCGTGAACGTGCCCGAAGAGCCAAAGATCATTGAACTGAAGTCCCAAACCTGGTTAGCGCCGCCATTACCCGGCCCACCATTTACCGTACCTGTCCGTACCTGGGCTGTGAAAGCCCTGCCCGGCCTGTCGTCTGCATTCTGAAATACGGGTTGTGCTGTCGCGTTGACAGCCGCTAACATACATATGATGAGATATATTTTTTTCATAATCTTAGTTTTTTATTTAATAATACACTTATGTTATGCAACAAGTCGTATGCGCTTTTGTTTATCATAATAGTCAATACCTTGTATAGGCAGCAGGTGGGCCATATCAGCAAAGTTATTTTCCAAATCGGGGTAGGGGTAATAGCGTTTATAATTGTCGCTCAATAGTGACCTGTATCATATCTATGGTGCACACAGTTATATATTTTTACAAACATTACCTATGGGAGATTTTCAAAAATCAAAGAAATTAGCTTTAGTAACCGGTGCTACGGGCGGCATCGGGCTGTCATTTGCTACGCACCTTGCCGCAGAAGGATACGACCTGGTGATTACCGGGCGTAATAGCCGGAAGCTAAGTGAATTGGCAACCAGTATAAATGAGAATAACACCGGAATTAGTATTGAAATAATTCAGGCGGACCTGTCGATTGCTGGAGACATTACACGTTTAGTGCAACGTGTGGAACAGTTGGAGCATATAGATATGCTGGTGAACTGCGCCGGCTACGGGGAACGATGCCTTTTCATTGACGAGCCGGAGCATGAGATACTGGATATGTTGAGTGTACACATTACCGCAACCGTGCAACTAGTACATGCTGTACTACCCCTTATGATAAAACAACATAGTGGGGCTATAATTACAGTATCATCGCTGGCTGCGTTTGTACCCGCTCCCGGTTCAAGTATCTACACATCGTCCAAAGCATTTCTTAATACGTTTATGGAATCGCTGCATATGGAAGTACGGCAATATGGCATCAAAGTGCAAAGCCTTTGCCCCGGCCCTACGCATACCGATTTTCACAAAGGGGCGGAGCCGGCCCAGTCCGTATCGGGCATAGATCTCTGGATGGAAGCGGATGAGGTGGTTGAAATATCGTTGAGGGCGCTGGAAAACGATGAGATAGTGTGTATACCCGGCAGTATCAACAAAGCTATCAAAAGCATCACCTCTATACTGCCCCGTGCACCCTATTACCGCCTGACTGAGAAACTGGCAAAGAAATACAGGCGGGAGGATGGCCTGGACGAATTACAGAGTGCCTCCGGTAAGCCGGCATGAGCTAATAAGATTTTGAGATTGTACCATACAAAACCTATTTTTGGTGGAGATTCCTGCTCATGATAGAAGTAAAAGACGTTTACAAAAGTTTTGGCGATAAGGAAGTATTGAAAGGCGTATCGGCAAAAATGCTGCCAGGCAAGACTAACCTGACCATCGGTACCAGCGGTAGCGGCAAGACAGTGTTTATGAAATGCATGATAGGGCTGATAAGACCCGATACAGGTGAAGTATTGTATGAAGGTAAGAGCCTGCTGACGATGGAGGAGGAAGAGCTGAAGGAGCTGCGCCAGAAGGTAGGGATGCTCTTCCAGGGGGGCGCACTTTTTGATAGTATGACCGTGGCGCAGAATATCCGTTTTCCGCTGGATATGCTGACCCAGATGAGCAAGGCAGAAAAAATTGACAGGGTAGATGAGGTGCTGGCCCGGGTGAATATGGAGGGTGTCAATAAGAAATTTCCGGCGGAGATAAGCGGTGGTATGAAGAAGCGCGTGGCGCTTGCCAGGGCTATCGTAATGAATCCCAAATACCTGTTTTGCGATGAGCCCAACTCCGGCCTCGATCCGCAGACGTCAATAGTGATTGACGAACTGATACGGGATATTACCCAGGAATATAACATTACCACCGTCATCAATACCCACGATATGAACTCGGTAATGGAGAGTGGTGACAACATTATATACCTGCATAAGGGGCAGAAGAAGTGGGAAGGCAGCAGTAAAGACATCATCTTCAGCGACGACCAGGATCTGAACAATTTTATTTTTGCCTCCGACTTTCTGCGCAAGGCAAAGGAAGCCAGCAGGAAAGAAGCTGAAAGCAAATAGCAGAATCCGATTTTATTTAGATTGTCTTGAAAGTAAAATAAGAAAGCCGGTAGACACCGGCTTCCATAATCTAGAATTGATTACCCATTACATACTTAAATTTTTTAGGCGAAAAGGAGGTCGAATCGTATCGTTTACATGAAGTGTATCGTTCCTTCGCATAATAAGACGACGGTGTTGCAAAAAAGGTTGGTACGCAATACAAATTTTTTTAAATAAGATGTGTTATAATTTATTGCATTTGGTTTTGCCTGTATTTACCTTAAATTTGCACCCGTTCATAATAATATTTAATTAAAGATATTTCTGGCTCATGGCTGTATTGGTAAATAAAGATTCTAAAGTAATAGTACAGGGTTTCACCGGTAGCGAGGGTACTTTCCACGCGGGACAGATGATAGAGTACGGTACGAATGTAGTAGGTGGTGTAACTCCCGGCAAGGGCGGCACACAGCACCTGGACAAGCCTGTATTCAACACGGTGCAGGATGCGGTAAGCGAAACCGGCGCTGACGTTTCCATCATTTTCGTGCCACCGGCATTTGCCGGTGATGCCATTATGGAAGCTGCTGAT
>DATCSV010000313.1:0-4484 GCA_036568285.1 Flavipsychrobacter sp.
AGTATTTGAAGTTATGGCAAAAGAATTTAAACCACTCACAAAAGCTGAAGAAGAAATCATGCAGGTGCTGTGGCAGCTGGACAAGGGGTTTGTAAAAGATATAGTTGACCTGCTGCCGGAGCCAAAGCCACATTACAACACGGTAAGTACTATTGTCAAAATACTGGAAGAAAAAGGATTTGTCGATCATGAGAGCCTGGGCAAGGCCAACAGGTATTTCCCATTGGTGCAAAAGGATGAGTATAGCAAAAAAAGTATGAACCAGTTCGTGGGTAAATACTTTGAAGGTTCGTTTGCCAATATGCTTTCCTTCTTTGCTAAGGAAAAAGATATATCGGTAAAAGAACTGGAAGAAATACTGCAACTGGTGAAAGAACAAAAAAATAGCAGATCATGATACTATATCTGATACAGGTTACAGCCTATACCGGTGCCATGCTGGTGCTCTACCAGCTACTATTGCGCGATAGACCAATTCACGGGTTCAACCGTATGTATTTATTATCCGCGTGTATACTGCCGGTTATTTTACCATTGCTGAAACTGCCCGGAGGATTGCGGCCCAAACAGGATGCTAAACCGCTGGTGGCTATGCTGCAGGAAGTAACCGTAGGTGGTGCAGCGGTGCAGGGAGATTTCCCGGTATGGTTATTAATGATACCGGTGGCATACCTGGTGGTAACGCTGACGATACTGGTGGTAAAGCTGGCGGGTTTCCTGAAAATGCAAAAGGTTATCTATCGCAGCGAAAAAGAACAGCATGCCGGATATACATTGTTGAAACACACCGGCTACGGGCCCGGTAGCTGGGGCAGCTACATTTTTCTGCCCGGGGGCGATGTAGATGCCATAATCGTTCAGCACGAACTATCACACGTAAGACTGCGCCACAGCCGGGATATCATTTTCGTTAGCCTCCTGCAGGCTATATTATGGCCCAATGTATTCATCCACTTGCTGAAAAAAGAACTGGTGCAGGTGCACGAGTTCCAGGCTGATGCTGCGGTAGGTGTTTCCGGGGAAGATTATACAAAGCTCTTGCTTTCATCCATCTTCGGCACCTGCACATTACCGTTCACCCATTCATTTATTATTCACCCGATAAAAAGAAGGATCATGATGTTACACAACAATCAAAAAAACGGAAAAACCAGGGGTATTATAGCCTCATTGTCAGCAGTGTTATTGCTGGGCGGTATCGTTACTATGCAGAGCTGCGAGCAGAAGAAGGAGGCAGAATCTAAGACAGAAAAAACCAATGACTCAGTATTTACCTATGTACACAAAATGCCTGACCCGGGCTATAATTTGAGCGAAAAACTGGGTAAGCTGATAGAATATCCTGAAGAGGCGAAGCAGCAACAAATTGAAGGCAGGGTGCCCGTGACGTTTGTTGTAGGTAAAGACGGTAAAATATCAGGGATGGAGGTAAAGGGTAAAAATATTGATCCATTGCTGAGAGACGCTGCTATAAAGGCAATAGCACAATTGCCCGACTGGATACCCGGAGAAGATGAGCATGGTAATAAAGTAGCGGTATATTTTACACTGCCTATAAATTTTAAGCTGGATGAGAAGGATAAGAAAACAACACATACAAAATTGAATGCCCGGGAAGTGGAAGTGGGAAAACGTCAACTCCAGCGGGAGGTAGCCGCTCTTACTGGAAGTAATATGCCTGTCAAGCTGGATATTTCTGATCCTACACATAGGAAGATATTGGCACAGGTACATTCATTGCTTTCTGAAGTGACAAATGGGCCAATCTTTGTTAATCCTAAAGAATAGAAAGGCGGCTGGCTGCTGAAATATCATTTTAGCATCTGCTTTGGCAAGTAGGTATTTAGGAATTATTGTTGTATATTTGTTCTTTAATATAATCATTCTCCCGGCCTTTGCGCCGGGATTTTGAGGTTTTTCTTTTTAAAGCCCGGGATACCATTCAATCACTCCCCCGGCAGAATTGCGTACAAAACACAAGCTCCTTTGGGGGATTCAGGTGTTAACTCGCTGCGGACCCCTAAACGATACCATGCGGTACAGAATAGCCTGCCCCGCCGCGGCGGGGATACAAAACGACACCAACACCATAAAATATGTCCCCAAAACGAGCAAAACGACCTGCCCCGCCGCGGCGGGGGAACCATGGAGAGCCCAATAATCGACACTAATGGAAAAATCAGGCGAAAAACGGAACTAAAAAGAACCATTTCGGCAAATTCGACCAGTCGCATCGCAAAAACCGGGTACATGGAAAGTACTTATGCAACCATCACCAAATTGAGGCATAGGCTAATTGTCAAATTAAATACTTTTGCACCATGAAACAATTGGATATACTGGCTATAGCTGTTCACCCGGACGACCTGGAGCTGAGCGCAGCCGGTACGCTGATAAAACATGTGCAAATGGGTCAGCAGGTAGGTATTATAGACCTCACCCGCGGCGAACTGGGCACCCGCGGCACCCCTGAGCTGCGCCTGCAGGAGGCGCGTGCAGCGGCTGATATAATGGGTATAACCGTGCGTGAGAACCTGGGTATGGCCGATGGCTTCTTTCAGAATGACAAAGAACATCAGCTGAAACTGGTGGAATATATACGCAAGTATCGGCCCAATGTGGTGATAGCCAATGCATTGGAAGATCGCCATCCCGATCACGGCCGGGCGGGCAGGCTGATAGCTGATGCTTGTTTCCTGGCAGGACTGTCTAAGATAGAGACTACCCACAACGGGGAGCCGCAAACAGCCTGGAGGCCCAAAAGGGTATATCATATGATACAGGACCGTTTCATAGAGCCGGACTTCATCGTAGACATATCTTCGGCCGCGGCAACCAAGATGGAAGCCATAAAGGCTTACAAGAGCCAGTTTCACGATCCTGACTCGGCCGAGCCGGTAACCTACATAGCCGCCAGCGGGTTCCTCAACAAGATAGAACACCGGGCTTCGCTGCTGGGCAAGCGCATAGGTGTAGCCTATGGCGAGGGCTTTATCTGTGAAAACACCATCGGAATAGCCGGTTTAGACAGCCTGCTGCTGCCCGATATGGCATAAATGAATTTTTTATGAAAATAATTTTGCCGTTACGCAAAAAAAAATGACCTTTGCAGTCCCAAAAAATCTAAAGTATGGCACGTGTTTGTCAGGTAACAGGAAAAAAACCAATAACAGGTCACAAAGTATCTTTCTCTAACAAGAAAGCTAAGCGTCGTTTTCTGCCCAATCTGCAGGTAAAGCGCTTTTTCCTGGCCGAAGAAGACCGTTGGATAACATTGAAATTGACTACAGACGCTATGCGTACTATTAATAAGAATGGTTTGCTGTCTGTTGTAAAAGAATTGCGCGCGAAAGGCGAAAAAATTTAAATAAAGAACAAACTCCTTATACAATGGCGAAGAAAGGAAACCGCGTTCAGGTGATTTTGGAATGTACCGAGCATAAAGGTACCGGTTTGGCCGGCACCAGCCGTTATATTACTACCAAAAACAAAAAGAATACTCCTGAGCGTATTGAACTGAAAAAGTTTAATCCTATACTGAAGAAAGTAACTGTTCACAAAGAAATTAAGTAATTTTTAAATATATTTAGTCATGGCAAAAGCGGCAAAAACGGCGATAAAATCAGACGCTAAAGGTGGTGCGGATTCAAAGAACTTTACAAAAGTGATTAAGACCGTCCGTAGCCCTAAGACTGGTGCATATACCTTCAAGGAGGCTATTATACACAAAGACAAAGTGAAAGATTTCCTGGCAAAATAAGTCGGCCTCTGTAAACTACAGGACTTATAACCGAATTACTGTAAAGGAAGCTGCCCGCAGGGCGGCTTTTCTGTTTTCAGCCATGCTGTCAATATGTCACTGCATTGGCTATTGGAACAAAGCTTGCAGGTACATCTGTACTAAAAACATAAGAATAGATTATGCAAGAAAAAGGTACCATTTCCATTCATACCGAGAATATCTTCCCCATTATCAAAAAATTCCTGTACTCAGACAATGAGATATTTCTGAGAGAACTGGTGGCCAATGCAACAGATGCCACTCAAAAACTAAAGCGCCTGTCATCATTGGGTGAGTTTAAAGGCGAATTGCCTGCTCCTCTTATAGAAATAAAACTGGACGAAGAAGCAAAGACCATTACCATATCAGACAATGGCCTGGGCATGACGGCCGACGAGATCAAGAAATATATCAACCAGATAGCCTTCTCCGGTGCCGAAGAGTTTGTAGAAAAGTTCAAAGAGGCGAAAGATGCCAATGAGATCATAGGTAAGTTTGGCCTGGGTTTCTATTCAGCCTTTATGGTAGCTGACAAAGTGGAGATCAATACACTGTCTTATAAAGAAGGCTCAGAACCTGCCCGCTGGGAGTGCGACGGTAGCACTGAATTTGCCATAAGCACCGGCGACCGCCAGGCCGTGGGTACGGATATCATCCTGCACATCAACGAAGATTCTAAAGAGTTTCTGGATGAATACAGGCT
>DATCSV010000314.1:0-7647 GCA_036568285.1 Flavipsychrobacter sp.
CCACACTCTGCAGGTGCTGGATAATGTAGCCAACCGAAGTACAGACCTGTGGCTACGCTGGGCGGCATTGCTGCATGACATAGGTAAACCTGCTACTAAACGTTTTGAAAAAGGCCATGGTTGGACTTTTCATGGGCACGACGCAGTGGGCGAGCGTATGACCTACAAGATATTTCGCCAGTTCAAATTGCCGCAAAATGAAAAGATGAAATATGTTGGCAAACTGGTGGCATTGCACCTGCGTCCCATCAGCCTTACTAAAGACGATATCACCGATTCCGCTATGCGCAGGCTCCTGTTTGACGCAGGTGAAGACCTCGAAGATCTCATGATACTTTGTGAAAGTGATATTACATCCAAAAACAAGCACAAGGTAAAACGCTACTTAGAAAATTTTGAAGCAGTAAGGGAACGGTTAAAAGAAGTGGAGCAAGCAGACAGTATTCGCAACTGGCAACCTCCTATTGATGGCGCAGAGATTATGGAACTGTTCGGACTGCAACCTTCAAGGGAAGTAGGCACACTGAAAACTGCTATACGCGAGGCAATACTAGACAATGTTATTCCGAATACACGGGAAGCTGCATATGACTATCTTCTACTGAAGGCAGCGGAAATGGGCTTGAAGCTGAAGCAATAGTTGATGCTTTTATTAATACTAAGGCCTCTTCTACGGAAGCGGCCTTAGTATTTTATGTCTGATTGGTTCTTACTGCACTATCAATTTCTTCATTAACTTCTGCCCTTCAGTTTGCAGTTCTACAGAATATACTCCTGATGGCTGGCCTGTCATATCCAGTTCCTGGTAAAGCATGCCACCCTTGTATTCATATATTTTCTCTAGTACCACCTGTCCTGTAACATTCATTACCCTTACCTGGACGCCCTTTACGTCTGCCTGGGTGTTGAACTGTATATGGAACTTACCGCTCGTAGGATTAGGATGTACGTCAAACCCGGTAAGCACCGACTGTCCGTTGATACCCGCAGGCCATGCCTTGCGGAAGATCAGGACATAATCCTCTGTTTCTCCGGATGTGTAAGGGCCGCAGGCACTGTCCGATGGCACATTCGGGCCTACATCGTTATTGATGATCACACGCATACCTGTGGGTACGTCTGTTATCGCCTTCTGCGGAATGATCACATTGTCTATCAGCGTGTGGCTGCCTATAGTAGTATACCCTGTGTAGATGCGTTCAGCAGGTATATCATACTTATGGTTGTTGTTGAAGTCCATAAAGATGGTCACCTTGGCATCGCCATGTTCTACCACAGGCATCGTGTGGAATACTGAGAATTCATATACACTGTCTATGAACAGGTTGATCGGAGTTATATCCGTAAAGTCAGTTCTTGGTTTTACCGCCGCCGCATTCAGCAGGTGAGGTCCGCCGGCGTTGGAGCTGTAGTCAGCTATTGTCACACCACCTATATCGCTGGTGTCTACATTCAGCCCGCCTACCGCTTTGCTGTAGCAGTAGCACTTGTAGCCGGGTTTTACATTGATCAGCGTACCTGCCGAATAGTTGGTATCGTGTGTGGATGCGCAGATGGTCCTTAGCCTGTAGTACATAGGTTGTCCTGCGAATATCCTTTCCAGGGTGTCTTTGTTCTGGCTGTTCGGTATGTTGAACCAGGTAGAGTTGTCACCTGATACCTGCCATGCCCTCAGAAAGCCGGACTGAGATCGCTCATACGTAGTGTCGGTCAGTGTATACTCATATCCCGCACACATAGAAGTATCAGTAGATACTACCAGGCCTGCATTCACAGGGCCGGTACACGGGCGGTGGCATATTTCCACTATATAATCTTCCACTTCTCCACCACCGGATATCGTATCACAGGGGGCTCCTTTCACTGTATCCTTGCTAATGATCACGCGCATACCTGTAGGGCCTATCTGTGCATTGGAGGGCACCTTGCCGGTTACCTGCACAATATGCGGGTTAGCGTTCAGGCCGTTCATAGCCTGTACAAATATCCTTTCCGTATTGGGGTTGTACAATCCGTCGCGGTTGTAATCTATATAAGCCTGCACTACGCCTTTTTCAAATGAACCACCTGAGTGTATCTGTGTAATGTTGAACAGGTAAGTAGTGTCACGATACAGGCAAGGCCAGCCAAGACTATCGTGGTAGGAAGTATAACTTCTGCCGGCAGAGCTATTGTTGTATGTAGGTATCCCTGTTCCTGTCACCAACAGGCTCTTCTTGTACACTGAGTCGAACAAACCGGTTTTGATAATCGTCAGGTTGCCAATATCTGCACCTGCATCAACCGTTACTTTGTTATCACAATAGCAATAATAAAAAGGTGCTATTTCAACCTTATGAGGTGGCGAAGTCCATTTTAAATTTTGATTGGCTTTACACTTAATTGTTACCCTATACCATTTATCAGCTGTAATACTGTCTTTTATATCGCCATACAAGCCAACAGTTGCTGTGTGGTTGGCCCATGATACACCATTGTTGGAATATTCCCACTGATAATCAGCATCTGAGTATGAGCTGTCCGGGGCAATAGTAAATGGTTTGTTTGGACAAACTTTTTTGGGTTGGTAAATAGATGTTTTAGGAGTATCGGTACATGGGTATCCAGGGAAGATATTGACTCCGAAATTGTAACGGTAATTGTTTGTTCCGAAAACGCTGGTTTGAGTACCGTAGGCTATACGTTGAGTAGAAGCGTTATCAAACTCTGCATATTTGGGTGAGGCTGTAGAGCTGTTATTAAACAATTCAACTATCAGATTAGATGTGCCGTCATAATAGAATGGCGTACTCAATACTATTTCAAACCACACACCCTGTGTCCAGTTAATATAAAATGCATTGGGGCCGTATACTTGCGTAAGGCCTGTCTGCCATGATCCGCCCGGGTGTGCAGTAAGGGTGGTATGGCCGATACTTACCTTCAAATTGTTCATAGTGAACGCACCGTTGTAAATACTTGAGCCATTATATGGCCTGAACCATACACTTGTGATAAACCCTTTAGGCAACGGTGCATTGAAGTCGCTCGGCAGATAGATAAACTGTACACGCTCACCAGTACCGCCTGCTGTAGTTACACCCCAGGGATACAAATATCCGTTCACCGTTGTGGGCCCAACATAGTATTGGGGAGTTTGAGCAATGCTAATGTTTCCTGTTAAACCAATTAACAGTATCATAGCATATTTAATAATGGTAAATGCTCTTTTCATATCATCGTTTTTAACCTGATTGAATAGCTAATATAATAAAATAATGTTAAAAAATATGTTGCTGGCGGAGAGAAACAGAGACGTTTTTGGTATTGCGCATGTTTATAGCCCATTACCTTTGTCATAATTTATTATTTATCAATTATTTGTGTGTCATTCAGGCTGCCGGCGCATTTTGTTCAATTATTACTACGTAAACAAAAAGGACAGCTGTCCGGCTGTCCTTTACTCAGAAAAACAATTATGATCAAGGGATTACACTAATTCCTTCACTTTTCTGCTTACCATCTCCTTCACAGCCTCAGCTATACCCTGGGCATCGTAGCCACATTCGCGGTGCAGTTCTTCGGGCTTGCCATGCTCGATGATGTCATCGGGGATGCCCAGCATTTTTACTTCAGGAGTGTAATTATTTGCTGCGAAAAATTCTAACACCGCACTGCCGAAACCACCTACTATGGTTCCGTCTTCTACGGTAATGATCTTATTGAACTTCGCCGCTATTTCGTGTAAGAGTTGTTCGTCCAGCGGCTTGGCAAAACGCATATCGTAATGTGCGGGGTTCAGCCCTTCGGCAGCGAGCTTTTTGCAAGCCTCCACGGCAAAGTTGCCTGGATGGCCTATAGTGAGGATTGCCACGTCTTCTCCGTCTTTTATCATACGGCCTTTACCTATTTCAATACGCTGCATCGGTGTACGCCATTCGGGCATTACACCTTGTCCACGAGGGTAGCGGATAACAAAAGGTAGTTTGGTTTCTTCCAGTTGTGAAGTGTACATGAGGTTGCGCAGCTCAGCCTCATTCATGGGCGAGCTGACAATCATATTGGGTATGCAACGCATGTAAGCAATATCGTAGGCACCGTGGTGTGTGGGGCCGTCATCGCCTACCAGTCCCGCCCTGTCGAGGCAGAAGACTACGGGCAGCTTCTGAATCGCTACATCGTGTACCACCATATCGTACCCACGCTGCATGAAAGAACTGTAGATATTGCAGAAAGGCCTCATGCCCTGCGTAGCCAGCCCTGCGCTGAAAGTAACAGCATGCTGCTCAGCGATGCCCACGTCAAAAGCACGGTCGGGCATTTCTTCCATCATATACTTAAGCGAGCAGCCCGATGGCATAGCGGGAGTGATACCCATTACCTTATCGTTCTGCTTGGCCAGTTCTATTATAGTATGCCCGAACACATCTTGGTATTTAGGAGGCTGGGGTACATCATGTATTTTCTTATTGATCTCGCCGGTCACCTTATCGAAAGTGCCGGGGGCGTGCCACAGGGTCTGGTCTTTCTCCGCCAGGTCGTAGCCTTTGCCTTTTACTGTTTTGATGTGCAGCAGCTTGGGACCGGGAATATCTTTCAGGTGTTCCAGTATCTCGGTTACCTTAAGGACATTATGCCCGTCTATAGGGCCGAAATACCGCAAGCCCAAAGCCTCGAACAGGTTGCTGGACTTAGACAACATGCCTTTGAGGCTTGTCTGCAGCTTGGAAACTATATCCCGCTGGTAGTCGCCGTAAGGCAACTTGCCCAGAAAGTTCCACACATCATCGCGCAGCTTGTTGTATGTATGCGAAGTGGTAATATCCGTCAGGTATTCTTTCAAAGCGCCCACATTGGGGTCTATCGACATATTATTGTCGTTGAGGATGACCAGTATATTGGCATTGCTGACACCTGCATGGTTCAGGGCTTCGAAAGGCAGGCCTGCCGTCATAGCACCATCGCCTATAACGGCTACATGCTGGCGATCAGTTTCACCTTTATACTTGGAGGCTATAGCCATACCCAATGCGGCGGATATAGAAGTGGAGGAGTGCCCCACGCCGAAAGTATCGTATTCACTCTCGCTGCGCTTGGGGAAACCACTTAAACCCTTGTACTTCCTGTTGGTATGAAACACCTTGCGGCGGCCGGTAAGTATCTTATGCCCGTAGGCCTGGTGTCCCACGTCCCACACCAGTTGGTCGTGCGGGGTATTGAGCACGTAATGAAGGGCAACCGTCAGCTCTACCACGCCCAGGCTGGCACCGAAGTGTCCGCCATGTACGCTTACGCAGTCTATTATGAATTGGCGCAATTCGTTACACACCTGTTGCAGCTGTTCTTTCTTCAGCTTTTTCAGGTCTGCTGGTATATCTATATGGGAGAGTAACGGCCCGGCCTCTATTTCCTTCATTTGTTATGCTTGGCAATAAACATTCAAAATTAACTAAAAGCTCGCTATATATAGCTATCAAATAACATTATATTCATATTTCGGTTGCATCTTCATGATAAACAACCCATTATTTTTCCGGTTGAAAGGATGCAGGTTGGAATTTATCTTTCAATAATCAAGCCAAAGTAAACTATCGCTATTACCTTTGCGGCTAATATTTATTTATGTTTAACAAGTACTGGAGAGAATATCCCTGGTTTTTCCAATTGGTGCAGTTTGTGCTGCTGGTATTTGTCTGCCTGTCATTTTTTACCGTAATATCCCTGTTCGTGCTGCCAGCGCTTACCGGCCATAAACCGGATGTATTGCAGACACTTACCGTAGATAGTCCTCCTGCTATACGCATAGCCATGTTCATATATAACACTGTTGGCCATGGTGGTTTATTCTTTTTACCTGCTGCTTTATTTGCCTACGCCGTACATCCCCGCCCGTTGCAGTACCTGGGTGTTCGCAAGCCGAAACGTGGTATCCATTGGTTAGTGGTTTTTATACTGGCACTCGCAGCTATACCTACGGTGTCAGGTATAGCCATGTTATTCGATATGATTCCCCTGTCAGAAGGCCTGGAGGCGAGCAAGGTAAAATTTGAGGCACAACAAAAAGCTATGCTTAACCTGACCACCGTAAAAGAGTTTGTGGCAGCAATGATAATGGTGGCGGTGGTGGCCCCTGTAGGAGAGGAGTTGCTGTTTCGTGGTATAATGCTGCGGTTTGCGGCTAAAAAAATGATAGGCAGTATCTTCTGGCCTATCATGCTTACATCAGTATTATTCGCCTCCATGCACTTCAACGTAGTGGGCTTCCTATCGCTCATAATATCAGGCATGCTGCTGGGATATATATATTACCTCACAGGCTCATTGGTGTTGAGCATGTTTGCGCATGCTGTAGTCAACGGCTCGCAGGCGGCTATCGTATACCTGGGTAGGGATAATGCCGAACTGGTGCGGATGATGGAGAGCAATGATGTACCCTGGGGGCTGTTCCTGACGGGTGTGGCGGTATTCATCGCATCATTCTACTGGCTGTGGAAGGAAAGGACACCATTGCCCCAAGGCTGGACTAACGACTTTTCACCCGAAGAACTGCAACAACGCGAGCAGGAAAAAAACAATATACAGTAAGCTATGGCAATGAACTGGCCTACATTCTTCACGCGACTGGGTAGCGCAATTGTTTTCTCCATCATCATGATGGCGGGGCTGCTGTGGAATGAATACGCCTTTATAGCCCTGGTAGTGCTGATACAGGTATTGTGCCTGCGGGAATATTTTACCCTGATAAAAAAGATAACTCCCGAAGTGTATTGGCCCAGCTGGCTGCCTATGACCATACAGGCCATCAGCCTGCTGTGGCTACTGCTGGAAACACCACTGCTGAACGGCGTACGCTTCTCCCAGCTGCTGATGTTTGCCCCTATACTGATATTATTGCTGACCACATTGCATAAGAAAACAGCATTGCAGGCAGGCGTACAATCGCTGGCGGGTATGGCGTATATCGTACTGCCTATGATACTGCTGTACAGCCTGCGGATGCAATCCATCGTACTACCCTTATCGCTGGTGCTGATGCTGTGGATGAACGACACCATGGCTTATATAGTAGGCTCTTTCATCGGCAAAACCCCCTTCTCACCCATATCGCCCAAAAAGACCTGGGAGGGCACCATAGGCGGCGTGATACTGACGATAGGCGGTGCGGCTATATGGGGATATTACAGCCCCTACTATAGTATGGTAGACTGGATGGCCCTGGCGCTGTGCGCATCTATAGCGGGCACAGCGGGCGATTTGTTGGAATCGAAACTAAAAAGACTGGCCGATGTAAAAGACTCAGGCGCTATCATGCCCGGGCATGGCGGTGCGCTGGACCGTTTTGACTCCCTGCTGGTAGCTACGCCATTTGCATTTGTTTACGCATATATATTCATGCATTATCTGCCATTGACCATTTTTTAGAATAATTTTGCACTCATGTCAATTCATCGCGAAGGATATCTCTACATTATTATAGCCACCGTACTGTGGATAGCCATATGGTATGCCAGCAACAAATACCTGGCTCACATACCCTGGCTGCATTACGGTATTGTCTTCATAGTCTTCCTGCTGTGGTTTTGGGTGCTGTGGTTCTTCCGCATACCTGCCAGGGTACATACTACGGGCGACAACCTGGTAGTAGCCCCGGCAGACGGCAAGGTCGTG
>DATCSV010000315.1:0-3841 GCA_036568285.1 Flavipsychrobacter sp.
CATAGGAATAAGAAAAGGGTGCGGTCGATACAGTAAGAAGTGGACACGTAATTTGTCTTGGGTTTAAGCGAGAGGCTTACCAGTTCGGTTTTGAGTATGAAAAGCAAGGCTGTCATTTCGAAAGAGCGAAGCGAAAGAGAAATCTCCTGAATGCCCGTGATGTAGCCACATTGCACACCTTCAGGGACGTTTCTCTTCGTTTGACATGAGGGCTTGATAGTTGTTCTCCGTGAGGTGGCGAGTCCTTGGGCAGGGGACTTGCCTGGGAATGAAGAGAAATTTAGAAAACACTCTTAAGCTTGGATATTTCAAGTTGAGCAGTGGTTTTCCAATTTTGAGAATATTTTGATATGCAGATGCTTGTATCCTTTGTTTCCGAACGTCGAGGATATGAGCCATTCGGCATCACGAACACAGACTCTGTCCCAATCAAATAGCCGCTAATATTTACGATATTCATCTCTGTATTTCCGACAAATGCAACAGCAAGGACAATATTGTTCTGTTTGTCTCTAACTTCCAGCCTCTTATTGTCACTCCTGAAATCTAACAAATTTGGTTTGTACAGTTTCCAGTGGTTAAATTCGATATAACCTATCGTTTCTTCCTTTTGTAGATCCTTAAACTCAACCGATACATACAGTTTGCTATCGTGCAAACCAAAGATGAGATTTATATCGCTGCACCTTAGACCTTTCGTTTTGTTATTATTCTTGATGGAACTCGGATATTTTTCTACATTGAAAATATTGAACCCGCTATAAAGATATTGAGGTAGACATGAATAAGCCACGTTCCCTACTACCAGTCCAACTGGAGTATACCATTTATCCATTCCGTATAGCTGAATACCGTGTATTATCGGATAATGTGGGGGAGTATCTATGCTAAAGTTTAATTTTCGTTCTAGTGGCACAGGTTTAACTAAAAGTAGAGGATCAGGCTTTAGCTCGCCAGATATAAAAACTTCTTCATCGTACTTCTCTTTTGGAGTTTTAAGATAGTCACGTAACTCGTATACTACAACGAAGCCTCCAATAATTGTAAAAAAATAGTGATAAGTTTCCACGAATGTGAGATGAAGTTCCGAATGGTGTTTTTTTTATTCAGTACAGGTTGCTTAGTGGTAAAATCTCTTGTACGTATAGTTCTTTTGTTGCGCCTTCTTTTCTTATTCATTATTCTTAATGGGTGCCGGAGTGAATTAAGTTAGAGATTTGCTATAAAGATAAGATAATATTTCACTATGTTCACCTTGTCGTCTGAGCCGCTAATAATCATCAATAGAATTTTATGGGACAATATATAGAAAAGGTAAAAGTACTTTCTTACAGCGGTGGCAAAATAGAAACTGTCACCAACCTTAAAAACCAAGATTTTCATTATTTTAAATCAATTCCACGGAGGTATGACGTGATAAGCTTACGAAAAAAATATTACCGTGTTTTGTTTGTTGAATATGATGCTCATGAAACGCGATTGAACACTGATGTATATTCTGCGGTTGCTAAGATTTTTTTGTGTGGAGATAGGCAGTTTGGATGACTATTGTAAATTACTTGATAGGGAATCAAATTGAGACATTTTTGTCTAGCACGAGACGGGCGAGCTCTATACAGGAAACTCGTCTGAAAATGGAATACTGTCCAAATGCTATTTATTTTGCTCTAAATTCAACATACTAATGCATTTTTACTCGAACTTTTGCACAAAGTTTCAGCGACAACTTAAATTACCTCATTTTCCTCAACACAAAAGTCAGGTTCGCGGTCATCTTAGCATTGTCTAATACTTCCATCTGCATATTATGTTTGGCGGCAAAGTCATCAATCAGCTTTCGGCTGATGAAGTGGAGTTGGTTCTGTGTTTTGTTGAAGCCTAAGAGTTTGGTGGAGAATACTTCCGTCAGCTTGGTGCCTTTTATCCTGTCCGTCAGTTCAGATATACCATCGCGGACTATCAGTACCCCTCCCTCGTTTAAGGCACTGTAAGCTTTTTCCAACAGGGATTCCTGTTGTTCGGGTAATAGGTAATGTAATACATCGGTAATAATGATACCGTCGCAGGGTTGCAGTTCTATTTGGGTTAAATCGCCCTGCTCAAAATTGATATCCTCATC
The DNA here is from genome assembly GCA_036568285.1 of Flavipsychrobacter sp. Lineage (GTDB taxonomy): Bacteria > Bacteroidota > Bacteroidia > Chitinophagales > Chitinophagaceae > UBA5543. Next base: position 2,120 of record DATCSV010000315.1, read on the forward strand.
GCGCAGGAAGTTGTTTTGGGCTGTTTCTATTTTTTCCTCATCGTAATCAATACCTGTGAACACCCGCCCCGGTGCCGACCAGTGCAGCATATAGGTCATGAAGCCGTAGCCACAGCCAAGGTCGTAAAACCTGCCCTCGCGCGGCAACAGCTTGTGGAATTGCTCATAATACCCTTCCAGCCGGGTTTTGATACGGCAATACCATTCCAGCACAGGGCCTTTGTAGGTATAGCTTCTTAGCAATTGCTCTTTGAAATAAGTTGGCGTTTCGTCCCTCTCTTTCACATCAGCCAGTTCCTTACGCATCCACCGGCCAATGCTTTTGGCGCGCTCTGTATAGCTACTACCGAATCTTGTATCGCCGGGGGTAATATGCGGATGAATGTATAATGAGCAGGTGCCGTCTTTCAGCAGACAGTCGCCCTTCTGCATAGTATAATGTACGCCATGTAGTACGATGGGCACGATGTCTAATTGCAATTGTTCGGCAATGTAAAAAGCCCCTTTGTGAAAGCGTTTGATTTTGTCGTCGTAGCTGCGTGTACCCTCGGGAAAAACCACTACCGAGTATCCCCTGTTGGTGAACTTTCTTAAAGGTTCTATGCTATCTTCCGCGCCATCGGCTACGGGGTAATATTCACCCATACGTACCACAGCGCCAAACACGGGTGAGCGCCACACCCATTTATTGGTGAGCAATACCAGCTTTGGGTGCAGCATGGTAGTGACCAGTATATCTAAAAATGAAGTGTGGTTGGCGATATATACGGATGGTTTCTGGTAGTCTTCGTTGGTGATATTATATATCCTCTTTTTGGTATTGACCATAATATACATCATGCTGCGGGTGAGCGCACTGATACATATATGGAACAGGTACTTGCCCCTTTCTTTGCCAAAAGGCCATAGCCTTGTGAATAGCACACCCAGGATGGTAAGCAACATAGAGCCCGTGAAGAAATAAGTAAAAGCAAATACGGATATAAAGAAACTACGCAGTGTAAATGGTAAAAACTTCTTATCGGCACGGTGCTGTATGAACCAGTTGAACAGGAAGGGTTGCAGGGTTTGAGAAATGAACAATACACACACCAAACCTGTAACGGATATGAAAGCAATAGAACGCAAAGCGGGATGTTTGGCCAGCAACAGCACACCCAGCCCTATTACCACGGTAAGGGCAGACACATATACTGCAGCCCGAACGGAAGCGAGTTTCTGTTTGCCTGTTTTAAGCCTTTCCACCAGGCCATCCATTGTGAAGATGGTATAATCATCGCCCAGGCCGAAGATGAGGGACGAGATAATGATATTGACAATATTGAATTTCAGCCCGAGCAAAGACATCAGCCCCAATATCCATACCCAGGAAATAGCCATTGGCAGGAAGGCAATTATAGCCAACTCTATACGCCCGTACCCTATGAGTAAGGCAAAGAATACTATGAGGGATGAGTAAACTGCTATATCGGTAAAGTCGTTATTGAGTATCGTTACCAATTGTGTAGCGCCTTGCTGGCGGTCAGTGATGGTAACTGATTCCTGCTTCGACAAAGTTTCAAACACCTCATCCCTGTATTCGGCAGGTACTTTCAGCGCCATAATGGCGTAGTGCTGATTGCTGTCTGTTGAGAATCCGCCCGGGAAGAATGTCTTTAAGGTTTGGATAGTTTCTTCGTCGAATAAGGTATAGTCGTTCTGTAAAGTCTGGTCAAAGCGGGA
>DATCSV010000316.1:0-4194 GCA_036568285.1 Flavipsychrobacter sp.
GCACGATGCCGCCATCAACATCATGCGCCGCGTGATGCAGAGCAGCGGGGTAGAGGTGATACACCTGGGCCACGACCGCAGTGTGGAAGATGTGGTGAACTGCGCCATACAGGAAGATGCCAACGCGATAGCCATGACATCGTACCAGGGCGGCCACGTAGAGTACTTCAAGTATATGTACGACCTGCTGAAAGAACGCGGTTGCGGGCATATCAAGATATTTGGCGGCGGCGGCGGCGTGATACTGCCCAACGAGATCAACGAACTGCACAACTACGGTATTACCCGTATTTATTCTCCCGACGATGGCCGTTCACTCGGCTTGCAGGGTATGATAGACGACTTAATAGAAAAGAGCGACTACCCCACGGGCAATCAGATGAATGGCGAGGTAGGCCACCTGCAGGATAAAGATCCCAAGTCGATAGCCAGGTTGATATCAGCAGCAGAGAACTTTAACGAGCTGCCCGAAACACAGGCTTTGCTGAAGAAAGTGCAGGAGTTGTCTGCCAAGTCAAAAACCCCTGTATTGGGTATTACCGGTACGGGTGGTGCGGGCAAGAGCTCGCTGGTAGATGAAGTGGTGCGCAGGTTCCTCATCGATTTCAAAGACAAAAACATAGGCATCATATCTGTTGACCCGTCTAAGCGTAAAACGGGTGGTGCCCTCCTGGGTGACCGTATCCGCATGAACGCTATACGCAACAACCGTGTGTATATGCGCAGTATGGCTACCCGCCAGAGCAACCTGGCAGTGTCTAAGTACATACTGGATGCGGTGAACATTTTAAAAGCAGCCGAGTACGACCTGGTGATACTGGAAACATCGGGCATAGGCCAGAGCGATACACAGATAACCGACTACTGCGACATGAGCATGTACGTGATGACACCTGAGTATGGTGCAGCTACACAGCTGGAGAAGATAGACATGCTGGACTTTGCCGACGTGGTAGTCATTAACAAGTTTGACAAGCGTGGTGCATTAGACGCCCTGCGCGATGTGAAGAAGCAATACCAGCGCAACCACAAGTTGTTTGACAAAGACCCTGAAACAATGCCTGTGTTCGGCACCATCGCTTCACAGTTCAACGACCCCGGTACTAATACGATGTACAAGTCGCTGATGGATATAGTGGCTGCTAAAACGGGTGCTGAGCTGCATTCTACTTTCGAGGTGAGTAACGAGATGAGCGAGAAGATATATATCATTCCGCCCAAACGCACCCGCTACCTGAGTGAAATATCGGAGAACAACCGCAACTATGATAAGTGGGCCAGGGAGCAATCGGGTATAGCGCAAAAGCTGTTCGGTATAAAGAAAACAATAGAAACCCTGCAGGGCAGCGATATAGAAGATAAAGACAGGCTGATAAAAACACTGCAGGAGGTGTACAGCAAAACAGAGCTGGACCTGGACAATAAGAACAAACACCTGCTGGAAAACTGGGATGCCAAGAAGCACCTCTTTACCGATGAGTACTACACCTTTAAAGTACGCGACAAAGAACTGAAGATATTAACGCATACCGAGTCACTCTCTCATACACTGGTGCCTAAGGTAGCCGTGCCCAAGTTTGAAGCATGGGGCGAAATACTTCAATGGGCGCTGAGTGAAAACTTCCCGGGTGAGTTCCCTTATGCTGCGGGTATATATCCTTTCAAGCGCGAGGGTGAAGACCCTACACGTATGTTTGCCGGCGAGGGTGGCCCTGAGCGTACGAACAAACGCTTCCACTACGTATCGTTGGGTATGCCTGCCAAACGTTTGAGTACGGCATTCGATAGCGTAACACTCTACGGACAAGACCCCGACCACAGGCCGGATATATATGGTAAGATTGGTAACTCAGGTGTAAGCATCTGTTGCCTGGACGATGCCAAAAAACTGTACAGCGGTTTCAACCTGGCCGACCCCAAGACATCGGTATCAATGACCATCAACGGCCCCGCACCTACTATTACAGCTTTCTTTATGAATGCAGCTATAGACCAGCAGTGCGAGTTGTACATCAAAGCCAACGGGTTGGAAGATGAAGTGAATGAGAAGATAAAGCAGATATACAAAGAAAAGGGTATTCCACGCCCTACATACAACCCATCAGTATTTGGTGGTGGTGCCGAGGGTTCATTGCCGCAGGGTAATGATGGGTTGGGTTTAATGTTGCTCGGTGTAACGGGCGACCAGGTATTACCTGCCGATGTGTACGAGAAGATTAAGATTGACACACTGAAATCAGTGCGTGGTACCGTGCAGGCAGATATATTGAAAGAAGACCAGGCACAGAACACTTGTATCTTCTCTACAGAATTTTCGCTGCGGGTAATGGGTGATGTGCAGCAGTACTTCATTGACAATGGCGTACGCAATTTCTATTCGGTGTCTATCAGCGGCTATCATATTGCCGAGGCGGGTGCTAATCCTATTTCACAGTTGGCGTTTACGCTCAGCAATGGATTTACATTCGTAGAATACTACCTGAGCCGCGGCATGAACATTGATGACTTCGCGCCCAACCTGTCGTTCTTCTTCAGCAATGGTATAGACCCTGAGTACAGTGTGATAGGCCGTGTAGCCCGCCGTATATGGGCCAAGGCTATGAAGCTGAAGTATGGAGGTAACGAACGCTCGCAGATGTTGAAGTATCATATACAGACATCGGGCCGTTCACTGCACGCACAGGAGATTGACTTCAACGACATACGTACTACACTGCAGGCGCTGTATGCCATATATGACAACTGTAACTCGCTGCATACAAACGCTTACGATGAGGCGATCACTACGCCTACGGAAGAAAGTGTTCGCCGTGCTATGGCTATACAGCTCATCATCAACAAAGAGCTGGGACTGGCCAAGAACGAAAACCCGCTGCAAGGTTCATTCATAATAGAAGAACTGACTGACCTGGTAGAAGAAGCCGTGTTGACAGAGTTTGACCGTATAACAGAACGTGGTGGCGTATTGGGTGCAATGGAAACTATGTACCAGCGCAGCAAGATACAGGAAGAAAGCCTGTACTACGAAACACTGAAACACAATGGTGAATTCCCGATAATAGGCGTGAACACATTTCTGAGCAGCAAAGGTTCTCCTACAGTTATACCGCGCGAGGTAATTCGTTCTACTACAGAAGAGAAAGAATTCCAGATACAGACGGTACAGAACCTGTGGAAGCGCAGCGGCGAGAAAGGCCCTGAAATGCTGCACAAGCTGCAGGAGACCGCCATCAAAAACCAGAACATGTTTGCCGAACTGATGGAAACGGTGAAATATTGTTCGCTGGGGCAGATATCCAAAGCCTTGTTTGATGTAGGCGGACAGTACCGGAGGAATATGTAAGACACAGAGTTTATATTGATATTCATTAACGCTCCGAAAGGAGCGTTTTTTGTTTGAAAACAGCTACTCTTCCCTCATCTTTTTCCCCTTATTAGTTGTTATACAATTGTTTACGTTGCTGTAACACATTAAAACGGAACAAATTTTAGTAATTTTGTAGTATATTCTGATACATCTTTTTGAAGAAAGTCCTGAAAATATCACTATACGTGCTCGGTAGCATCATTTTGCTGGTGGTGCTGGTATTCCTGTTTATCAATAGCAGATGGGGTCAGGACATCATCCGCGACAAGGCTGTAGCCTTCCTGAAAGATAAGTTGAAGACAGAGGTCAGTGTGGGTGAGCTGCGGCTATCGCTGCCATACTGGATAGAGTTAAAGGACGTACTCGTGATGGATCGTGCCAACGACACCCTGGCATCCATAGGCAGACTGAGGGTCGATATCGCCATGCTGAAGCTGATAGGCAATGAGGTGGAAATTGAGAATCTTGAACTGGAAAATACTTACGCTAACCTCTACCGGAATTATCCTGACACAACCTTTAATTTTGATTTCATTGCTCAGTCGTTTTCCTCTGACTCACCTAAAGAGCCGCAAGCAAAAAAGGACACCACCACAACTATCGACATAGATGTAGAGAAGATCGCTTTCAGGAATATACGTTTCAATTTTCTTGACTATTCAGGCGGTGTGCAATTTCGTATCGCCCTGGATACACTTGGGCTAAGGGGAAGAAAAACCGACATCGGTAAATTGGCGTTCACTGTTGATGATGTATTGATAGCAGGTGTGCGTAGCTCTGTAAAAATTGATACATCCATCATCCCGCCGTCGGGTGATACAACTACC
>DATCSV010000317.1:0-3839 GCA_036568285.1 Flavipsychrobacter sp.
TACCTGGGCGTACAGATGCCGGCTATTGAAATGATCAATGCCAAATCGCTGGAGAGCATGCGCAAACAAGGTGTAAGAATGATCACACCTGAACTGGTCGATGCTATTGCAGAAACGCTGGCCAGGCACAAACAAGTAGTGCTATTTCAGAACCGCAGGGGGTATGCGCCATTCCAGGTGTGCCTGATGTGCGGGTGGGTGCCGCATTGCAAAAACTGTGCGGTATCGCTTACCTACCATAAGAGCACGGATAAATTGCATTGCCATTACTGCGGCCTGCGCGCTGCCGTGGTGCATGTATGCCCTTCCTGCGGCAGCAATAAGCTGCAGAGTAAAACTTTTGGTACAGAAAAAATAGAAGAGGAAATAACACAGCTCTTTCCCGAGGCTAAGGTGGCGCGCATGGATGTAGACAGTATGCGGCACAAAACCAGCTTTTCAGAACTGTTTGACAAGCTGGAAAAAAGAAAGATAGATATACTGGTGGGCACACAAATGGTAGTAAAGGGGCTAGACTTTGCGCCTATAGAGCTGGTGGGCATACTCAGCGCGGACAGCCTGCTCAACTTCCCAGACTTTCGTGTAAATGAAAGAGCGTTCCAACTGATGGAACAGGTAAGCGGCCGGGCGGGGCGTACAGATGGCAAAGGCAAAGTACTGATACAGGCGTATAACATGACGCACCCGGTACTCCAATGGGTTCGGGAGCATGATGTTACCGCTTTTTACGAACACGAGATAAGGTACAGGCAGCAGTTTGCCTATCCTCCTTTTACCCGGTTCATAAAGATCACTTTCAAACACAGCGACGAAGCTAAAGCAGTGGCCGCAGCCGGGCAAATGGCGCAGGCGCTGCAGCAAATACCGGCAATAGGCGTGCAGGGACCAGTGCAGGCATTAATACCAAGAGTACGCAATTTGTACATACAGGAAGTATGGGTGAAATGCCCCCGGAGTAGTGTAGTGCTACGCGACACTAAGTCATTCTTAAAAACAGAAAAAGATAAGATCACAGCCTCGAAGGGTATGAGTGGTGTGCAAATTCATTTTGACGTTGACCCTACGGGATAAAAAAAGCCCCGGCAAGCCGGGGCGTATCAAGCAACTTAGTTTACCTATCTCATATCTATGAACCTGTTCAGGATGTTGTTCCCTTCTATCATATTCAAAGGCTCGTCAAAAGCCTGTGTAGCAGCATCTGTGCTTACTTTATAGCCATTTATGCCTACGATGTCTATGCCTAACTGGGTGGTGTTACCTTCCCCGGCATAAGCCCTTTGGGCAGCGGTATTGGTAGTATCTGAGCTAGTTCCTGTTATCCAGGGTTTTACATCGTCTCCTATCCAGTAATTGCGCAGATAACGGGCAAAGGCAGCCTGCCTGGCTTTCACAGAATGAATGGTCGTTAACGCTCTTAGGGTAATTTTGTCGGACAGTACCTGGAAGGTCTGGCCCTTGTAAATGCGTTCGCCTGCGTCTGTTAATACCTGCATTAATATAAGGAAATCTTCGGTGTTGGTCAAAGCGTCTGCAAACGGTCCGCCGCCAAACCCACCATTTCCGGCCAGGTCTATTTTCGCATCATCTATAGTTGTTGCCGAACCTCCCAGTTCTGCTATCAACTGCTTCAGCGTATCCATATGCAACTGTGTATGCGCCGCTACCATTTCAAACTGCGACATAAACTCTGCTGGTAGTAAACTGTCAACCTTCATCGCTTCTGCATACAGCTTGCGAGATATGTATTCCGCCTTTAACAGGTAATTCAGTATGTTGATGATAGTTTCTTTACTTTGGCCATAGCTTTTGTTCGCAAACAGGCTGGCGGCGGCAAAAGGAACTGCTGCCATAGCCAGTTTAGTTCCCCATCCTTTGAGTATTTCCCTTCTATGAGCCGGCTGTTCAAACCTCTCTGTATTGTCCGAGGCCAGTTCGTCGATTATATTATTGAAGTTCATTGTTTTCTTTTTTTTACTTGTTAGGCAAATTGTTTCCTGACACCTTCGTCGCCAGGAACCTGTTAATCGTTGTCACTGTATTGGATGGCAAAGAGCCTTGCTCAACCCCTGTTACGTCTACAGGGCCAAAAAAGTTCCCTTTGCTGATCATGTTGCTTACAGTAGCTGCATGCCTTGCTTCCAGCGATGCCATTTTCCCCGCTAGCGCAACATGCTCGCCCGCTACAAACAGTCTACCCACTTCGTTCAGCATAGCTACACCCAGATTCTCTATCAGTTCAGCATTTTCCAGCGTACTAAGGCGCGAAGAAAAAGTGACACTGCTAAAATCAGTCTCCACAACAGTGCCTTTCCCTTGCAGATAATTGCGTAATAACTCTCTGTGACCTATTTCGTGGTCAAGCATTTCCTTAAAATACTCCTCTTGTTGGGCATTGATACCGGTAAACTTGTTGTTTAGCAGTTGCTCATAAAATGCAGCCTCGATCTGTTGCATAACAAACATAAGATTCAAAAGGCCATTGTCATTCGTGCCCAAATCCACTGCTCCATCAGGCATTACAGGGTCATCTTCCTTTTTGCAGGATGCAATCAGCAAACCAGCGCCGGCAAGCCCGCCTGCATAACCCAGGAACTTCCTGCGGGATACTCCTTTGCTGAACGCTACTTCCTCCTGATTAGTATTCTTTACTTCTTTCATAATTACGTGTTGATTAACTCCTTTGCTTTATGGTTTCTGCCATTTAAAACAAGAACCGGGCACATATCGTGCCCAATATACAAAAGCAGTAAGTAAATCTAATATATGTAATCTGCTTTTCATAGTTTTTCTACCATGAAAAATGAAGTCTATGCTGTATTTTTTGTTTTGCGATATGAAAACGCGGATATGAATTATACCTTGTTGAATATGAACAAGATACCAGTAGAGCCGTCAGTTTTTGCAATGAACAAAAACAAACGGGGTATCCAGACGTTCGTTAAGGTATAGTTTGAGCTTGCGTGACGAGGGTTTTATTATTTTGTAGTGCTGCAGGTCTATTATTTCTAAAGTAGAAAGGTGAGTGCGGCTGACAGCCATGAACCGCATGTAATGGGATAACAACCGGGCGGTTGGCTCATCGGCGGCGAGTACTCCCGCATAACGCATCCAAAGTCTGTTATTATCATCCCACATACAGCGTGCATTTTTTAATGATAACGTTTAGGCTGGTTGTACACCTTATTAAGGTTGCCGCCACAGCCGCAACCCTTGCTGCTGGTAGCGCAGCTTTCCAGTGCCACACATACCGCTATTATTAATAACAGGCAAACAGCCGTTTTGTTCTTTTTAATCATATCCTTCTGGCTACTTTTGTAAAGTTAAGGAAATGCAGCCATCAAAAACCCGCTGAACATATTGGTAGCCCCACTTGACTGGGGACTTGGGCACACCACCAGGTGTGTGCCTGTAATAACGTATTTGCAGGCGAAAGGCCATAGTATACTCTTTGCGGGCAATCAGCAACAGTGTAGTTACATAAGCAGCACTTTCCGGGGTATAGAAACTATTTATCTGGAAGGCTATAATGTACGCTACGCCTCATCAGGTGCAATGTTCATGCCGGCTATAGCAAAGCAGGTGCCTGCTATCATGCAAACCATTGAAAAGGAGCATAGCTGGCTACAGGAAATGGCAAATGCACATTCCATCGATGCCGTTATCTCCGACAACAGGTACGGGCTTTACCACAGCAATATACCTTGTGTTATCATGACGCACCAGCTCAGCCCTATCAGCGGCATGGGCAGTATGGCCGATAATATGGTACGCAAACTACACTACCGTATGCTGGAGCGTTTCAATCGCTGCTGGATAGTGGATATGCCACAAGCACCGGG
>DATCSV010000318.1:0-21344 GCA_036568285.1 Flavipsychrobacter sp.
CATGCATCCACCCTGGTATAGCGGTAGCCACTCTGCACAAGAGACCCTAACGAAGGCACCTGGACTTTGAGGTAAAAATCAGAAGTATCGTGGTCACCATAGTTCAATGGAAAGAAATACCACTCATCCTCATTTGAATATACGGCAGGTACAGGCGTACCGTTGATACGCGCACCAAAACCCTCTGCCACGAAACGGGGAGACGGGTTCGTCTTTTTATTGAAGAAAGTGTACACTTCAGTAACAGAAACCGGCAAGGGCGAACTGCCCAGGCCCAAGGTATCTGCCACTTTGTAACCATATGCAGTTAGAGAGGTGATTACCGCGGCATAAACCGGGTTTACCTGTAATACAGATTTGTATTCATCTACCCTTTGCAGTATGGGAGTCAGTGTATCAAAGTTCCACACCTTATTCGCGCCTGTGTCGTTCAGGTTAATATTAAACCCGGTAGCTAATGTCGCACTGTAACGTAAAGTATCGCCATTTACCGGCATATCATTTGCCGTAATAGATACTTGCGCATGCGTTGCGCTTATCGCTAATATCAATAACAGCGTGAGTAAACAATTCTTCATATCAATCGTTTTAATTACAGATAACAAATATCATGTTTTTTATAATCACCCGGCTATAACTTTAAGCAAAATCAAAATATTATGGAAGAAAGGAAGAACGAAGCTACCCGGAACAGGCCGGAAGGTGACAGGACAATAGACGCGGCAATGGTAGAAATTGACCTGAACCAATACATACGCCAGTTGAAGAGCGAAGAAGCCTGGCTGAACAGCCAGCGGAATGCCATTACCCTGTTTAAAACCGATGCTATGCGTATCGTGCTTATTGGGTTGCATGCTAATGGACAACTGCCCGAGCACCAGGCGGAAGGCATTACTAGCGTGCATGTGTTGAAAGGACATATAAGTTTCATAGCCGGTGATGAAGAAAAAAAGCTGGTGGAAGGCCATATAGTTGCCCTACATGAAAAAATACCACATAGTGTGGTTGCTATAGAGGAGTCGGTTTTCCTGCTTACAATGGCTTTGAAAAAATAGATTAGCTTCGCACCAAAGTATTTAGCATATGGCCCCGCAGGCAGGTATATATCATAAACTTAAGGTGGTAAAGCATGTTGACTTCGGGATATACCTGGACGGCGGCGACGTGGAGATACTGATGCCCAAACGCTTTGTACCCGCCGGTGTGGAAGACGGAGACGAAATCGAGGTTTTCATATACCACGATAATGAAGGCAGGCTGATAGCCACCAATCAAAAGCCCTATGCCACTGTAGGTGAAATTGCGCTACTGCAGGTAAGAGATAAAAACAACCAGGGTGCTTTCTTAGACTGGGGCTTGATGAAAGATATATTTATGCCACTCTCCCAGCAGAAATCGGCTGTACGGGTAGGCGGCAAGTACTTAGTGTATATTTACCTGGATGAAATGACCGGCCGGGTAGCAGCTACTGAACATATCTCCCGCTACCTGGATAATGATGTGCTGACTGTACAGGAAGGTGATGAAGTTGATATGATCATCTGGCGTGAAACGGATATCGGGTATGCGGTTATCATTAATAGTAAACATGAAGGACTACTGCACTATAACGAGGTATTCAAAGACCTGAATATAGGTGACCGCGAACAGGGATATATAAAGTCAATACTGGAGGATAATAAAGTAACGGTATCGCTCGGCAAAAAAGGCTATAAACGCATAGAAACTGAGGCCGAAAAAATCCTGCGCCTGCTGGAGGAAAACAACGGTTACCTTCCCTACCACGACAAATCGGCTCCCGAAGAGATCTACGAGTTCTTTGGCATGAGCAAAAAGGCATTTAAAATGGGTACAGGCTCATTGTACAAGCAGCGTAAAATTTCATTTACAAAAACCGGTATCAAGCTGGAAGATGTCTAAAGCCCGCCAGATAGATGTCTACTGGCATAATCAATGAATAAAAAAACAGCCCTTTATTAGGGGGCTGTTAATATGGCTAGTAAGCAAGAGACTTTCTAAAATGGTGCATCGTCATCGTCCGGTTTAGGACGGTTGAACTTGGACGGTGGTATCAGGTCATCATCATCCAACGAGAGGTCGTTGGCTTTGGATGGTAAAGTTTGGTAACCGCCGCCACCTTGTATGAACATCTTGGAACCACCGAAATCGCTTGTATCACGGCCTCTTATACCCGCCTGGGGATTATCCCCCTTAGGTGGCATAAATCCACCGTCGCCGCCACCGAAACCGCCAAATCCGCCAAAGTTGTCATTGGGCATATCCGTAAATTTCTGGTATTCTTTAATGAAACGTACCTTAACCGTGTCGGTGCTACCGTTACGGTGCTTGGCCACATGTATATGGGTTTCCCCCTCGATAGGCTGGCCCATTTCATCGTTATTAATACCATAGTACTCAGGCCTGTACAGGAACATAACCATATCCGCATCCTGCTCAATAGCTCCAGATTCACGCAGGTCACTCAACTGGGGTACTTTCGATTCTTTCCTCGATTCAACAGAACGGTTCAACTGAGACAGTGCGATAATCGGCACTTCCAGTTCCTTGGCCAGTTGCTTCAGGTCGCGGGATATTTTAGATATCTCCTGCTCACGATTGCCGCCCTTCTCTATACTACCCTGCATCAGCTGCAGGTAATCTATCACTATCAGTTTGATGTCATGCTTTTGCTTCAGCCTCCTGGCTTTGGCGCGCAATTCAAATATATTCAACGCAGCCTGGTCGTCAAGGAAGATAGGTGCCGTAGCCAGTTTGTTCATGCGCTGGGTCATCTGCACAAATTCATGCTCCTGCATACGGCCTTTAGTAATGGCATCCATGCTTACCTCTGTTACGGCTGCCAGCATCCTTTTCACCAGCTGCCCCGCGCCCATCTCCAGCGAGAAGAAAGCCACCGGGAAGGGCTCTCCTGCGTGCATAGCCGCGTTCATCGTCAGGTTAAGACAAAAAGCAGTTTTACCCACCGCGGGACGTGCCGCCAGGATAATGAGGTCTGTTTTTTGCCAGCCAGATGTTAGCTTATCCAGATCGGTAAAGCCGGTGGGCACACCCGTCAGGTCATCTTTCTTGTTCTTGGCTTCTTCTATTTCCTGCACGGTACGCACCAGTACATCTTTCAGGCTGGTGAAGTTTTTACGCAGGTGGTTGTCGGTTATCTCGTACAGGCTGGATTCCGCTTTATCCAACAGGTCAAATACATCGGTACTGTCTTCGTAGGCATTACCTATTATCTCGCCAGAAATGCGTATCAGTTCGCGTTGAATGAACTTTTCCATCACAATACGCGCATGAGATTCAACGTGCGCGCTCGACACGATGTTCATTGTCAGGTTGGTGAGGTAATAAGGCCCTCCAACCAGTTCCAGTTCACTACTTTTCCTCAGCTCTTCAGTTACAGTCAGCAGGTCTACGGGCATACCCTTATCAAACAGCCTGCGGATAGATGCATAAATTTTTTGGTTAGCCGGTCCGTAGAAGCAGTCAGGGCTCTGTATGATTTCCAGTACCTCGGCCAGCTTGTCTTTTTCCAGCATGATGGCACCGAGAATGGCTTCTTCCAATTCAGGTGCCTGGGGTGGTACTTTTCCGTACACCAGTGTCGAAATGTCAGGTTTACGGTTGCGGGTATTACCAAATTCTTTTTTGATGTTAACTGCCATCTTGGGGTTAGCGTACTATTTATTGTAAAACAAAAATTATCCTTTCACTACCGGCGCTGTTTTCAGCTTTTTGACCCTTTTCTGTGTTACCGAAACGTGTCCTAAACGTTAACGGAGCATTACCGGAAGGTTAAAAAGCGGTAGCTGAAAACGAATGTAACCTGAAAAAAATTACTTGTACAGGGTATCAGGGAATATACTTTTCAGTCCTCCGCGCACAGCTTACGCACAACTTGTTCTATTGTATTATTGATATGTATCGTTGTTATTCACATTCTTAATGCAAAAATAACACATATTCACACGCAACCCACAATTGGATGTGAATAAATGGACAGGACAACGATTTTTTTTAAACGATGCAAATTGCTATAATGATGGGTTATCTTTACACCCGATTTAAGTATTAAGGACAAAAAATGGTCATATCATATAGTTGGTTGTCGGAATACCTGCCTGAACCCATTGAAGTGGGAGAACTGTCCCGTATTCTTACCTCAATAGGGCTGGAAGTGGAGGCATTGGAGCCTGTGGAAACGGTAAAAGGGGGACTGGAAGGATTGGTAATAGGTGAAGTTTTGACATGTGAAAAACACCCTGATGCAGATAAACTGAAAGTGACGACGGTAAGTATTGGCGGTGCAGAACCTTTGCATATTGTATGTGGAGCCCCCAATGTAGCAGCCGGGCAAAAAGTAGTGGTAGCGCCGGTAGGAACTACCGTACACCCCACTAACGGCGAATCGTTCCCGATAAAGAAAGCTAAAATACGTGGCGCCGTAAGCGAGGGCATGATATGCGCGGAAGATGAAATAGGGCTGGGCAGTGACCACGGTGGTATCATGGTATTGCCTGCCGATGCTGTTGTCGGTGTTCCTGCAAAGGAGTACTTCAATATCCCAGCAGCGGATACTGCCATACATATAGGGCTTACACCCAACAGGTCGGACGCGATGAGCCACATAGGTGTAGCGAAAGATATAGCGGCATACCTGTCTTATCATAAAGATGCGGAGTACAAGGCTAAACTGCCGGAAACAGGGTTTAGGGCTTCGAACCAGGCTTCTGCAATCAAAATAGAAATAAACAATCCGGAAGCCTGCGCACGTTATATGGGCGTAGGAGTCAGCGGAGTGAATGTATCAGCATCGCCCGACTGGCTGCAACGCAGATTGCTGGCAATAGGCGTAAGGCCTATCAACAACATTGTAGACATTACTAACTATGTACTGCATGAATATGGACAACCTTTGCATGCCTTTGATGCAGACAAAATAAACGGGCAAACCGTACGTGTTCAATTTTTGCCGGAAGGAACAAAATTTGTTACGCTGGACGAAAAAGAAAGAAAGCTGCAAGGCAGCGACCTGATGATATGCGACGCGGAAGGTGGCATGTGTATCGCTGGTGTGTTTGGTGGTATGTACAGCGGAGTAACTGATGCTACTACCAACATCTTTCTGGAGAGCGCCTACTTCGATCCGCAGCATATACGCCGTACATCGCTGCACCACGGGTTGCGGACAGATGCGGCTACTCATTTTGAAAAAGGTGTGGATGTCAACAACCTGCAAGCAGCGCTGGAGCGTGCTGCGCAGATGATGGTGGAAATAGCGGGTGGTACAATCAGCACTGTGATAACTGATGTGTATGCAAGGCCGATAGAGCCTGTAACTGTTGATGTAACCTACAAATACATAACCAAGCTGAGTGGTAAAGAGTATGACCCTGAGCGTGTAAAGACGTTACTGGTAACGCTGGGCTTCAGTCTGCAAAATGTGGCTGAAGAAGGTTTTACCGTAGTTGTTCCTACCAACAAGACTGACGTATTTCAACAGTCCGATATAGTAGAAGAGATATTGCGTATAGATGGCCTGGATAATATACCCATACCTGAAAAATTAAACATTACACTCAATCGCCCTATGCCCAATGATATGGGTATGAGGAATAAGCTGGCAGGAGTATTGACAGGTTTAGGTTTCAGGGAGTTGGTGACTAACTCTATTGTGAACAGTAAATATTATCCTGAGCAAGAGGGACTGGTAAAAATGCTGAACAGCCTGACCAGTGAGTTGGATGTATTGCGCCCGTCGATGCTGGAAAGCGGGCTGGAGGTAATACAATACAATTGCAACAGGAAGAATACGGACTTAGCCTTGTTTGAGTATGGAAAGGTATATGCTGTAACAGACAAAGGCTACCAGGAACAAAACCAACTGGCACTGTACCTGACAGGTGCGACACAAACACAAAGCTGGAACAGGAAAGAACAAGCTGCGGATTTGTATTATGTAAAAGGTATAGTAAACAACCTGCTGCAATATGCCGGTATAACCAAAACGGTTACCGTACACAGTGAACTGGGCGTGCAAATAAGCTGGAAGAAGCAGGTGTTGTGCCATATATCAGCAGTATCATCAAAGAAGCTCGCAGACTTCGATATCAGGCAGCAGGTATATTTTGCTGCCATCAATTGGGATGTGTGGATGAAGGCTGCGGATGCTACCAGGGTGAAGTATACAGAAGTGCCGAAATACCCATCGGTACAACGCGACCTGGCGATAGTGATAGACAAACAGGTGACCTACCAGCAGGTGCAGGAAGTGACGGATAAACTGGGCATTGATTCGCTACAGGGTTATAGCCTGTTTGATGTGTTTGAAAGTGACAAACTGGGCGCAGGCAAAAAGTCATACGCCCTGAATTATATTTTCCAGTTGCAAGACCGTACCTTAACAGATGAAGAAACAGACAAACTGGTACAGCAATTGGTAAGTGCGTACAAAAAAGATTTACAGGCGCAAATCAGGGAATAATGCAGGAACTGACTTTGTTACATAGCAAACTGGATAAGCTGCTGAAAAAGCACGCAGCGCTACAGGCCGAAAAAGAAAGCCTGCAACAAGCTATGCATAAACAAAAGGACGAACTGCAACAACTAAATAAGAAAGTAGCCACGCTGGAAGAACAGTTAACAACCTCCCAAACTGCGGATGTACTGGCTACAAAAGGCGATAAGAACGCTATGCGCAAGCAACTGAATTCCCTGATAGGAGATATAGATAAACTACTGGCATCGCTCAATGACTAAAAGGAATAGCATCGCATTAATATTATTTTCGCTGGTGTGCAGCCTGTATATGGCCTGCACCAGGAATAATGATGGGCGAAGCCCCTGCCTGGAGCCGAGGAAGTATTTTCTGAGACTACAGGCAATGAAACCGGCCGACACGGGTAGTGCAGGTAAAGAATATAAAATGCCATCACCGGTTGTAGGTTATGTAGATACAACAATATGGTTTCCAGGCAGTACATTTCCGGGCAGCACATTTGCGGGACCGTTATCTGCAATAGTTGATAGTACCCGCTGGTTCATCATGCCGGATACCAACAACCGCAGCCAGTTGGATACAATTACCTTTTACTATGAGCGCAAGCCTGTGTTTCTTTCAACCGCATGTGGCTATACCATAGTATATTCTTTAAAGAATGTTGTTACTACTAATTATCTGGTTGACTCAGCCCGAATAGAAAAAACAGAGGTAACAAACGCTACTGATGTGATACATGTTAAAGTATTTTATAAAAATTAGCATACTGTTACTAGCCGCTGCGGTAAATGCTTCTGCACAGGATGTAGAGGAGGAGGAAGAGGCACGCCCGGCAATTGTAGACAGCGCACATCAATTGCGCCTGGGATTTGATATCAGCAGGCTACTATTCAACCAGTTGCAAAAGGACAAGGAGGAACGCATCAGCTATGAACTGGAATTGGACTTCTACTGGAAGAAAGACCTGTACATAGTGGCAGAAGGTGGTTGGGGCAACGCCACCATCAATTATCCCGACCTTGCGTATAGCAGCAGCAATATATTCTTCAGAGCGGGTGTAAATAAAAGCCTGCTGCCCCGTTTGAAACAGAACGACTGGGACATGGCTTTCATAGGATTACGCTATGGTGTAGGTTTAATCAACCGTAGCAATGCCAATTACACCATCACAGACAGTACATGGGGTACCGTATCGGGCTCAGTTGCCGGTACAGGCCTGACGGCACACTGGATAGAACTAACTGGCGGGGTAAGAGTAGAAATAGCCAAACACCTCTTCCTGGGCTGGAATATGCGGGGCAAGTTTATGATCAATGCCAAACAATTTACAGAACTACCACCGTACAATATTGCAGGCTATGGCAAAGGGGAAAAGAATACGGTTTTCGATTTCAATGTTTTCCTCAGCTATGCTATCCGCTGGGACAGGAAGCATATCCCCAAGCCTAAAGAATAACTTAGAGTATTCCGTAAGTAACTGAACTCTTTTTCAATAAAGCTTCAATCTCTTTTTCTTTTTTCAGTACACGCATACGTGTAGGGGAGAATATCCATGTTGTGCGTAGTTTATTCAGCCTGTCCTGCGGTGGCTGGAAGATGATACGCTTCACCCAGTTCCATGCTACAAAATGCCTGAATGTATGTGATAGCTTGACGAAATAGATAACGGTTGATTCATTACTCTCATCCAGTATCTCCTGTAGTTCCTGTATATCCGTCAGCGATGAGATACACAGCACAGTGCCTTGTTTGGGATTAAAATATTCGCGCAGGTTTTTGTCTTTATGCCAGCCGCTGTTGCTGATGATGCGGGCAGCACGTTCTGCATCACCGAGATGTTCCGGCAGGTTAAATTGCTGGTCGGGTATATAACGCATGGCCCATTCTTTGGCAGCCAGTGTATCATATACTGTCCACACATTATTTTTAAAGTAGTTCAGCATTTCTTTCAGGTAGCCTTCGCCCAGCCATTGCGCTTTCATAGGCGCGTAGAAAGAGGCATAGAAATACAGGTGTGAGGCAAATGGTTCGAAGCGCTCTGGTATACGTACCACTAGTTCCCTGTTTTTAGCATACACCTTCCATACTATCCGCCGCACATCATCGCCCGATTCGAAATCTTTATAATTCAGATATTCGCCCTCTACACGGCGAAGTTGGTCTATCCGTATATCCGTTGTCTCGGTTTTCTTCGGTGCTACTTCTTTGTCGTCTTTTTTGTTCAGCACCGGCGGCTGATGGAACTGCCCGGTAACAGGTTGATGCACTGCTAAAGAAAACAGGTGCAGCATGTCGTGGAAATAGACAAAGCCGCCTTTGAGTTGGTATTCTTTTATATCAGGCAGTTCCAGCCTGCTACGGCCTGCAACAGCCACAGGCCAAATGCTCTTTTCTTTTCGTTTGTTTGACAGGAGGCTAAATTTGTCCGTCATTTCGTGGTCATCGTAAAACAACCTGCCTTTGATAAAGCCCAGTAAAGGACGTTTAGCACCTTGCAACGATGCATCCATATATAGCCTATTCTTACGGCCATTGATGGTTTGGGTAACGAATTTTAGTTCCAGCCGGGCGTTACGCTTACGATACAACCACAGGTAATATAGCCAACTAGCCAATGTACTTAGCACCGATGCCAATATGAGCGCGATGATGAACCAGAATACCATTTTGCCCATAAGGATGATAAAGGGGCGGAATGGCTCAGGATCAGTTTGAGAGGCGGGGTTGTACAGTAGTTTATACCCCAGCCATGCCGCAACTACACACAGTACTGTATTGATAGTAAACGGGAAATACTGGGCGTAATACCTGAACAGCCATTTCGTTTTTTTCCAGGACATAAAATATTACAGCTTGAAAAATAAGCAATTGTAGTTCAATAATCTGTTAAAAACATAACTAAAACCGGTTTGTTCTATTTGCCGCTATCAGTAACTTTATGTTCTCAATTTTGCTATTATGAAAAACTTACTCATCGCATCGTTCCTGTTGTTATCCCATTTGTCTTTTGCCCAAAAAGGACAGGCTGAAAAAGCAATGCAGGAAAAGTACGGTGCTGAAGGCATGGCCAAAATGCAGGAGTTTATGGCCAGTATGAATAATGCCGAAACCAGGCCGGTGTATAAATTCCCCGTATCTATGACGATGCGTGTGACGGAGTACAAAAACGGTACAAAGAAAGATGCTACCGATATTAAGTATTATGTAAACGGTGCGGAAGAAACATTTGCATTTGCCGGTAGGGAGAACAAAAGTGCCGGCAAAGAAATGATGATGGTGTATGATAGCAAAACCGGCACTATGGTAATGCTGGACGAACAGAAAAAGACCTATATGGCCATGAATATAAATGCCTTTAAGGGTATGGAAGAACAGATGGGCGGGACTAGTGGCAAAGCGGGGAATAACATCGAATGCAGCAAATCGGGCAAGACGAAAGCAATACAGGGCTATCCCAGCGAAGAATATATATGCATAAATAAAGAAAAAGACAGCCGGAGCGAGGTTTGGGTTACCAACAAGATTCCAGTGAATATCGCCAAATCAGTCAAAGGCTCGCCAATGGCCGCATATTTTGACGGTTTAGATGGCATGGGGGGCATGATGATGGAAGGCAAATTTTACGAAAAAGGCGAGTTGAAAGCGGGAATGGAAATGCTCAATATCAACGAAAAATCCAACCACTCGATAATGCTGAACAACTACAAAAAGACGGATATGTTTGGTGGACGTTAATCGGGATTACTAAATAAATACAGTGATGAGAATTGCCCGAATACATTAAAGGAATAATTAAGGCCCGCACGTGCAGGCCTTAATTATTATGAGTTGGGGGAAACTGTCAACTACCTGGCGATGTTCACCGACCGCAGTTCGCGTATAACGGTGACTTTTATTTGGCCGGGGTATTGCATTTCCTTCTGTATTTTATCAGCTATCTCAAAAGAGAGTTTGTCGCTATCGGCATCGGTTACTTTCTCTGCTTCCACTATTACACGCAACTCACGGCCCGCCTGTATAGCGTATGCTTTTTCCACACCGGTATAGGCCATTGCCAGGGCCTCCAGGTCTTTGATACGTTGCAGGTAGCTCTGCATGATCTCGCGCCTTGCGCCGGGGCGTGCACCGCTTATGGCATCACAAGCCTGTACTATGGGCGATATTATGTATGCCATCTCCATTTCATCGTGGTGGGCGCCTATAGCATTCACTATCGCGGCATGTTCACCACATTTCTCGGCTACTTTGGCACCCAGCAGTGCGTGGCTCAGTTCTGATTCCTCGTCGGGCACTTTACCTATATCGTGCAACAGTCCGGCACGTTTGGCCAGTTTCACCACTTTCTGTCCCAGTCCCAACTCTGCAGCCATAGTGGCGCAGAGGTTGGCTGTTTCTTTAGAGTGCATCAGCAGGTTTTGTCCGTAAGAGGAGCGGAAACGCATTTTACCTACCAGGCGCACCAGATCTTTGTGCAAGCCGTGCACACCCAGTTCTATAATGGTGCGCTCGCCTATTTCCATTATCTGTTCTTCCAGTTGGCGGCGTGTTTTCTCAACTACTTCCTCAATACGTGCGGGGTGGATACGTCCGTCCTGCACCAGCCTTTGCAATGACAGCCTGGCTATCTCGCGGCGGAATGGGTCGAAGCAGGAAAGGATGATGGCTTCTGGTGTGTCGTCTATTATCAGGTCGACACCGGTGGCAGCTTCTATCGCCCGGATATTACGTCCTTCACGGCCAATGATCTGTCCCTTCACCTCATCTGTTTCCAGGTTGAATACCGTAATGGCATTCTCAATGGTTTGCTCAGCGGCAGTACGCTGTATAGTCTGAATAATAATTTTTTTAGCCTCTTTGGTAGCATTGAGCTTAGCCTCTTCCATTATCTCTTTTACGTGAGACATGGCCTTGGTGCGGGCTTCTTCTTTCACAGCTTCCATCAGCTCGCTTTTAGCCTCTTCGGCGCTTAGGTTCGCTACCTTCTCCAGTCGCTTGATATGTTCCTCCTGGTGGCGCTCCAGTTCGGTGCGCTTAATGTTTACGACTTCCAGTTGCTTATCCAGGTTCTCTTTCAGCTGGTTGTACTCATTGATCTGTTTCTGCAGGCCTGCGTTCTTGTCGTTCAGGCTCTGCTGCAGTTGCTTCAGCTTACTTTCGGTTTCAGCTACTTTCTGGTTGCGCCTGTTTACTTCCTGTTCGTATTCGCTTTTCTTTTGCAGGAAGTGCTCTTTCGCTTCAAGTATTTTCTTTTCCTTAAGGGTTTCTGCCAGTTGTTTTGCGTCCTCTGTTATTTTTTTTGCTTGTTGTTCTGCTTCTTCTACCTGTTTCTGAGTATTTTTCGCAAATATTTGTTTACCTAGAAATATACCTATAAGGATTGCTACCACCGAGACGATGGCAACAATAATTGCTGTGGACTCCATAATGTGTTGTTACGTTAAATCTTTGAAATTGTTCCATTTCTAACTGCCGGTGTATGTAAAAAAATGCCATGCAACCCGACCTTGCATTAGCGGACGAAATTAATAAAAGATTTCCGTATAACAGAAGGTAAGATTGGCTGATTAATAGTTAATTAGGTTGTATTATTGTGTGCAGAAACAGATTCGGGCTATATAATGGTTTTATCCTATGCATTCTGCAATGCTTCGCTGATGCCGGTAAGGGCTGAGCCTTCTCATAAGGCAGAAATGGTGACCCAAATGTTGTTTGGCGAAAAGGCCGAAGTGTTGGAAATCAATGACAAAGACTGGGCAAGGATACGTTGCGAGCATGACGAATATATAGGCTGGTGCAAAACAGGGCAACTGACTATCATTCACAAAAAAGAATATCGTAAAGCTCCACGTTACATAGCGGATAAGCACAATAACAAGCTAGTATTTGAGCATGGAGATCAATGGATACCTATGGGTGCCGATCTATTTGGCCTGAAACTACTGCAACCCCAAACCGGCAAATACAAAGGCAAAAAGCTGGCAGTAAAGGATTTAGAGCTGACACCGAAACTTATAGTAGAAGCGGCGATGTTATATATGAACGCACCCTACCAGTGGGGAGGCCGCAGCATAGCCGGCATAGATTGCTCGGGGTTGACGCAGATGGCATTTAAGATGTGCGGGAAAGCAATATTGAGAGATGCAGCCCAGCAGGCTGAACAAGGAGAGCAGGTCGATTTCTTACAGCATGCCCGCAAGGGAGACCTTGCCTTTTTTGATAATGATGAAGGGAAGATAGTGCATGTAGGTATAATACTGGAGCATAACGGTATATTACACGCTACAGACACCAGTGGCCGGGTAGTGATAGACAAGATAGACCAAGGGGGTATCATCAGCATATTGCTGAAAAAACGTACACATAAGCTGAGGGTGATCCGACGATACTGCTAGTCACTATATTCCATTCCTTTATAGAAGATACGGAACATATTTTTGCCTACCTGGTACTTTATTACATCGTAGGTGAGTTGCCACTCTTCCAATTGAGCATTGGTGACGTCATATATCTCGCCTTCGGTAAAGAGGCGCAACATGCCAATCCTATTTACATAAGCTATGGAATTATATTGCACCTGGTATTTCTCCGGATAGTAGCTTTCCATCGTGTATATCTTGCCTTTGTAAAACACTTTAAAATAGCCACTCTGGTCCCGGTAGCAAACCATGTTGTCAATTACCCGGTAATCTGATGGCTCAAAAAAGCCAATACTCTCTATTGCATTATCGTAAAAAACCTTAAAGTACCCGTCATTCGATACGAAGGCCACTACATTGTCACCTACCTGGTAAGAGTTGGGAGGAAAATCTTCCACTATATAAGTTTCGCCATCGTGAAATATTTTGAACCGCCTGTTAATATCTATATAGCCTACCGTATTTCGGCCTACTTCGAAGCTATTAACAGCGTAGTCCTCCTGCGGTATGATCTGCCCGCGGAAAAATATACGAAACTGGTTAGCATAGTTATCGTATGCAGCAATGTTATCTGTCACCTTCACAGCCTCCAGCGGATTGCCTGCCAGGAAACCCTCTATCTGATAAACATCGCCATTGTAGTATGCCTTATACTCGCTACGGATACCATCAAAAAAGAGGAGAACACTGTCGCCCAGGTAATACTGCTCGCAAAAGGTAGACAGTTGTTTGGTTTTGCCCTTATCAAAAACGCTGAGAGCTGTATTGTTTTTGTAGGCTACCAGGTTATCGCTTACTTTGTACTCATTGGTAAACCCGGCATTGATGACCCTCATGCCGCCACCATAATAGATTTTAAACGAACGCGCATTGTCTATATAAGGTATAGCCGTACGTCCTATCTTCATATCCAGTGGTGGCAGGTAGTCAATCTTCCTGATCAGTCCTTTATCCCATACCATCACCTGATTCTGCATATTGACATAAGAAGACAACTGGCCGGAACTTAAGAAAGGAAGGATAACTGCCAGAACCAACGATACGACATTTTTTACGGGCATACGCTTTGTGCTATTGAGAAGCCGAAGATAGGCAAAAAATAAAAAAGCCGGCCCGAGAACAGGCCAGCCCCTATAAACCCTATCACCATGAAAACTTCTTATATCGAAGGTTGATATTCAACCGTGATTGTCTTAGTTGTTAATACAAAGGTAAGTCGCAATTTCATTTTTTGCAAATGCCGTTAAGTTTTTTTTATTTTTTTTGACTAATGGCACTATAAACATTACGAATATAACCGTTTACTCTATTTCTTCTTAGGGGTAAATATCGCTATCATACGCCGCCCTTCCATTTTCGGCATTGATTCTAGCGTCCCTACTTCAGCCAATCTCTCGGCAAACTTCAGCAATAGAAGCTCTCCCCTGTCCTTGAACATAATAGCACGCCCTTTAAACTGCACATAACACTTCACTTTGTTACCATCCTGGAGAAACTTATAGGCGTGCTTGGCTTTGAAATCAAAGTCATGGTCATCTGTGTTAGGGGTAAATCGCACTTCCTTTACTTCAGACTGCTTGGATTTGGCCTTCTGCTCCTTGTCCTTCTTCTTCTTTTCGTACAGAAACTTTTTATAATCAATAAGCCTGCACACAGGGGGCTTAGCCGTAGGAGAAATTTCTACCAGGTCTACCTCCAGGTCCCGGGCCATTTTCAGCGCTTCTTCTATCGGGTAAACCGCGGATTCTACGTTCTCGCCTACTACGCGCACTTCTCGCGCGGTTATTTCTGCATTGGTTCGATGTTCGTTTTGAGGCTTGTGCCTCATAAAAGGTTGCCTTGTTCTTCTCTGCATTAAAGATTTTTAAAATTCCAGCAAAAATAGCTATTTGTTTAATTCAAGCAATATTTTAACTCTCTTAATAATTAAGTAGTTGCAACGGGCCTTTTGCCGTTCATCTGCATGCTTACAGTATCGTTTATATCGTCTATAAACTCCTGCAGGCTTACAGCGCCTTTGTCGCCTTCTTTGTGTTTTCGCACCGATACTTTCTCTTCATTCATTTCTTTCTCGCCAATTATCAGCATATAAGGTACCTTCATCAGTTCTGTATCTCTTATCTTCCTGCCTATCTTCTCGCTACGGTCATCCAGTTCGGCTCGTATACCGGCGTCTTTCAAGGCACGATACACCTTGTTTGTGTAATCTTCATATTTATCGCTGATAGACAACACCTTCACCTGAACCGGCATCAGCCACAAGGGCAGATCACCACCACAATGCTCCAGCAACACAGCTATGAAACGCTCCAGCGAACCAAAAGGCGCACGGTGAATCATAACGGGGCGTTTGCGGCTGTTATCACTATCAACATATTCCAGCTCAAATCGTTCAGGCAGGTTATAATCTACCTGTATCGTACCCAACTGCCAGTTGCGCCCCAGGGCATCCTTCACCATAAAGTCGAGCTTAGGTCCGTAAAATGCGGCTTCGCCATATTCTATTACAGTGTTAAGTCCTTTTTCAGTTGCTGCGTCTATTATGGCCTGTTCGGCTATAGCCCAATTACGCTCATCACCTATATACTTGCTGCGATCTTCTTTATCGCGCAGGGACACCTGCGCAGTGAAGTTCTCAAAATCCAGGGAGGTGAATACATAGAGTACCAGGTCTATTACCTTTTTAAATTCTTCTTTTACCTGCTCAGGACGGCAAAACAAGTGAGCATCATCCTGGGTAAAACCACGTACGCGCGTAAGACCATGCAACTCGCCTGATTGCTCGTAACGATACACTGTACCAAACTCTGCAAGACGTAGCGGCAAATCTTTGTATGAACGAGGCGACGACTTATATATCTCGCAGTGATGCGGACAGTTCATGGGTTTTAGCATAAACTCCTCGCCCTCCTGCGGGGTAGTTATCGGGCGGAAACTGTCCTTACCGTATTTCTCCCAGTGGCCTGAAGTTACATATAGCTGTTTGCTGCCAATATGTGGTGTTACCACCGGCAGGTAACCGCTATCCATCTGTGCTTTTTGCAAAAATTGTTGCAGACGTTCACGCAGCATAGCCCCCTTTGGCAACCACAATGGCAATCCGCTACCCACCTTTTCAGAGAAGGCGAATAGTTCCAACTCTTTGCCCAACTTACGATGGTCGCGTTTCTTCGCTTCTTCCAGCAACGCCAGGTGTTCATCCAGTTCCTTTTGCGATGGGAACGATACACCATAGATGCGCGTCAGCATTTTGTTTTTCTCATTACCGCGCCAGTAGGCCCCGGCTATGCTGTTCAGCTTAATAGCCTTGATGTGCCCTGTGTGCGGAATATGTGGCCCCCGGCAGAGGTCGGTAAAGTTACCTTGCGTATAAAAGGTGATCTGGCCATCTTCCAATCCCTCTATCAACTCAAGTTTATAAGGATCTCCCTTCTCTGTGAAATAAGCTATGGCATCGGCCTTGGACACCTCCTTGCGAGCATAGATGCTTTTGTTTTTAGCCAGTTCCTTCATTTTGGCCTCAATAGCGGACAGGTCCTCCTCCTTTATCACCCTATCGCCCAGGTCTATATCATAGTAGAAACCGCTGTCAATAGGTGGGCCTATTCCGAGTTTTACACCCGGGTACAGGTCTTCCAGCGCCTCTGCCATCAGGTGCGCAGACGAGTGCCAGAAAGTGGAGGCAGACCCCTTGTCGCCCCATGTCAACAGTTTCAGGCTCACATCCTTATTAATAGGACGTGTAGCATCCCACACCTCACCGTCAATTTCTGCCGCCAGTACTTTTCTTGCCAGCCCTTCGCTGATGGACAAGGCCACCTCCATGGCAGTAACCCCTGCTTCATACTGCCTTACAGAGCCATCGGGTAATGTAATATTGATCATAAAATTTTTCTTCGCTCTTTGAAATCAAGGTGCAAATCTACAAATTGCCCGCTTGTGTTATACATAAAATAAAAAACCATCCCGCTACGGCGGGACGGTTATGAGTTATTTAACAAGTAACCGAATTATCCGCCGCTGGCGCCGGATGCCGTAAACGTCATTGTGTAAATGGTCGAATCTTTCAACCATACATCTTTCCCTGTCCCGTCATCCGCCAGTTTATCCCTGATATCGTAATATCTTATAGTAAATTTATCATTATAAAACTCCACTATGTCTGCATTCACATCCTGCTTGAAAAACTCTTTGGCATCGTAGATGTACATTTTGGTGTCGTTGCCGGTTAACCCCCACCTGAATTCCAGTTCAGCTGTTTCGTTGATAGAGCAGGTCCATTCACCGGGGATATGAGCACCCAGGTGGCCTTCCCTAAATACCAGCACATCGTCGTACGCACATTCTGCCTTCACAATGGGTGACACCTGGTTTACGGCTACAGGAACGGTAACTCCGTCTTTCTTCAGAATATCGTGCCGGGACCCGGTATCCAGGCTCCACTTCGATTCTCTCAGTATTTCCTGCCTGGACTTGGTTTCCTCGCCTTTCTTGGTGCATGATACCACCAGCAATACAGATAATACCAGTAAGCTATATCTCATAGTTTTATTACAATTAACCCTTAAAACTAATGAATATCCTGTTGTTACAAAAGTTTTAGGGCTAAAAAATCAATTAGTTTCCGTGAAAATTTCATCCGACAGCCCCTTATTCACCTGATAATCCAGGTAAGTGATTTCTATTTTCCCTTTTTTAGTCTTTTTATCACTCTGAACCGCGGGTTGCATCTGCGATTTGATATCGTAATCCATTGTAACCCCTTTGGGTAATTTGAACTCTTTTACATCCAGGTACACCGTGACTTTATCAGGCAATCCCTGCCTGACATACCTTCCAAACGCCAGATCCATCTTCATAGTTCCGTTATCGCGGGTGGTGGTTTCGGTACGCAAAGCAAGGTTCCTCTCTGCATCCACCCATATTTTTGTAAGTATAATCTGGCCGTCATCTTGCTGGGGTAACACTTTTATCACTTTTACCGGCTTACCGTTAACGACATCGGTGCCCGCATCAATAACAGTAGCCTTCCCGGCCGGGAACATACTATTCAGTGTCAGGTTAACATTCTTTCCCGGCAGAATGGAAATTCCACCGTTTCTCTCAAGTTTCATCTTATCGGGCGCCTTGAAGTACAGTGTACCATTCAGCGGAGGCACTTTCATAAATGAGATATCGATCTTTACCCTTACGTCTGCTACGTAATCTTTAATTACATCCAGCCTGCTTCTTAACTTTTCAAATAATACAGCAGCACTGTCGCTCTGCGCGCTTGCCGGATAACAGGTGCCGCTTAACAACATAATCAACAACACTCCCCTTACCGCACTTCTCATGACTGGATATCTTTTTTATTAAAGACAACTATCGTTGCCATTATGAACAATATAATATACACCACCAGCACCATCACCGATTGCAAAATTGCGTCGTATGGCACAGGGTTGTCAAAAAAACCCTTCCATGCTATCATATGCGTGGTAAACAGCCAGGGCTTTACCACATTAAACAATGGCACCTCCAGGTTGGAAAAAATGGTAAGCACGACTATTATACCCATAGTACCTATTATAGGCCCAATGGAATTATCGCCAAAAACGGATAAAAAAACTGACAAAGCGGCTACAGTAGTCATAGCCAAAGCAGCAAAGCCAAAGGCGAGCATGTACCGCCACATAATATCATGCTCCAGCAGCATCACGAATGCGTCGCTCTTCAGATTAATCATATCTCCCGTGCCAAACAGCAGGATAGACAAGCCCAGCCCTACCACAGCCAACCAAATCAGCAACAGCAATGCGTAAAAAATACTCGCTGCAAACTTGACCAACACTATGCCCGTGCGGGAGACCGGCTTAGTCAGCAATAGTCTTAAAGTACCCATATTAGCCTCACCGGCCAATGCGTCGCCCGCCACCAGTGCTACCAGCAATGGGATATGTATCAATAGCGACTGCAATACCAGGTAGGTAACCAGGTAACCATTCAATATATTACCGCCGATATCAAACTGCTCGCCGACACCTGCCATAGCAAAAGACACAAAGCTGGTACCATCTACATACATAGCCAGTTGTATCAGGAATGTTACCGCCGTCATGATCAGGAAGCTGATATAGGTGCGCGGCCTTCGGAATATTTTAAACAGTTCCAACCTCAGCATCTTGCTCATTTGTAAGTGATAAAAAATACTCTTCCAGGGAGTGTTTCGACCTTATCTCCAGCACATGCACCTTTTCCTCTACCAGGAATTTGTTCAGGCCCGGCATCTTGCGCGGGTGCATTCTGAATAATAATGCAGAGGAGTTTCCCCCCTCCGCTATGTATTGCCCCCACCCCTTTTCTTCCAATTTCTCCAAAATGCTATCATCGGGCAGTATTCGTACTTCAAATATTGTTTCGTTGGGATTAAGCAGATCACTCACTTTGCCTTCAGCCATCTTCTTTCCCTTATGTATTATGAGCATATGCGTAGCCACCTGTTCTATTTCGTATAACAAGTGTGATGAGATAAGAACGGTTTTACCCATATGTGTACCCAATGTCCTGATCAGGTCTCTCATCTCAGCTATACCCTGCGGGTCCAGACCATTGGTAGGCTCATCCAGTACCAGCAATTCGGGGTCGTGCACCAACGCTATAGCTATACCCAATCTTTGCTTCATCCCCTGGGAATAGGCTTTCACTTTATCATGCTCTCTGCCCTTCAGCCCTACCAGTTCTATCACCTCGTGCAGACGACCAGTTGGTATATGTTTTCGGCTGAGACGGGCAAATATCTCCAGGTTATTCCAGGCAGAAAGATATTTATACATATCGGGTCTTTCGACAATTGCCCCTATCTGTTGCAACGATCTTTTCCTGTTTTGGCGGAAGGGTTCCCCATTAATGAACACTTCGCCCTCGGTAGGATGTATCAGCCCCAGCAACATACGGATAGTGGTACTCTTCCCTGCACCGTTGGGGCCCAGAAAACCGTATATCTCCCCCTTGTTTATAGCGAATGAAAGATCATCTACAGCTGTAAAACTTCCAAACCGTTTCGTCAACCCTCTAACTTCTGCAATATGCTCCAAGGCCTGTGTACTTTTTTATTATTACAAAGTAACAAGAACACAGCTATAATCCAGTTTGTAAATGTTAACGATAAAATAAATTATATTTATATACCGGGACGGTTAAGTGTTCCTGTTTACGTTTATGTAATTTTACCGCTGCATGAAGAAGGTATTCCCTCTTATTATATTCCTGATTACGTTGTCTGTACTGGGTATCGTGTTCATACAGATGTCATGGATACACAACTCTGTAGAACTGCGCAAGCAGCAGCGGGAGCAGGACATATTGCATGCCACTACGCAGATAAAGCAATCTTTATACGATGTATACCTGTTCAACAGGGGAAGTATCGGTTTTCTGAACGAGGATTCTAAGAATTTCTACCTGCTCAACTTCACAGTGGAACAGATACCACAGGAAGAAATTACAAATAAAATTGAAAATGCGCTGAAGCGATATAACATAAGGGAAGCGTATGAATATTCTATTAGTAATATCTTCCAGACGGATATAGTTAAGTCAAAGGGGTTTACGCCTGAAATGAAGGAAAGGGCTATAGAAGTACAGTTGACACTGGACGATGATATGGCACAGTATTACGAAGTATTGCACTTGTATTTAAAAGAGGAGAACAATTTTATCATCAGCAAAATCGGCTGGTATGTCGCCGGTTCCATATTATTCACCATTATTATCATTTCAGCATTCTACCTGACGATACGCACCATGTTCAACCAAAAGAAGCTTTCTGAGATCAAGTCTGACTTCATCAACAATATGACCCATGAACTAAAAACACCGCTAGCTACTATATCACTGGCCATCGACGCGCTTACCAACGAGAAGGTGATACATGATACCGAGAAAATAAGGTATTACAGCCGGATGATAAAAGATGAGAACAAGCGGATGAACAAGCAGGTGGAAAAAATATTACAATCGGCAAGGATAGAGAAACAGGATATAAAGCTGAACCTGCAAAACCTGAATGCGCATGATATCATCAGCAAGGTAGCTGACAATGTAAACCTGCAGATATTAGACAAAGACGGAAAGCTGTTCCTGAAACTGGAAGCTGAAAATTTCAAAATAGAAGCGGACGAAGTGCATTTCTCCAACGTAGTGTTCAACCTGCTGGATAATGCAATTAAATATTCTAAAGGCGACCTGGTAATAGAAATGATTACCAGGAATGAAAAAGACATGTTTGTGCTACAGGTAAAGGACAACGGCATAGGCATGAACAAAGAAACCCAGGCCCGCGTTTTCGAGAAATTTTACCGGGCACATACCGGCAACATCCACAATGTAAAAGGCTTTGGCCTCGGCCTCAGCTATGTAAAAGCCATAGTAGA
>DATCSV010000319.1:0-2105 GCA_036568285.1 Flavipsychrobacter sp.
GCTCCCCAATGTGGGTCTGTCATGTCTCCCTTCTCTTCTTTGGCAAACATCGGTTCGGCCTTTTCAAAATAGGGCAATGCTTTTTTAGCACCCCCGCCAAACATCTTTGGTGTGAAGAAAACAGCTGTTCCCTTCATATAATATATGCGTGGGTTCTCCTCGTTGAGTTCTTTAGCTTTCTGCAAATTCTCATCAAACAATTTTCCGTATTTCTGCCAGCGGTTTCTGCCGTCTACTGCCATGCGTGCTTGTGCATGCATAGCTTTTAGTACGTAGGTTTCATCTGTTTCCTTACCCAGGAGTGTTACCGCCTCATTCAGTTCTGCTTCAGCTTCATCCAGTATCGCATCCTTCTTGTCCATTTCTTTTTCAGGCATCATGAACGACATTTGTGTTTTTGCGTAGGCATTGTAGTAATGGGTAGCCCACTCGTCATTCCATTTTTTAGCTATCAGCGCCAGCTTATTACTCTGCGCTGTTTTCACTGTCAGGTCGCGGGTGGTATCAAAAGCCAGGAATGTCTTTTTAAGCGCTTCATTCATGTCCTGCCCGCAAGCCTGTACATAGGTAAGTGCAGCGGTTGCAACCAGTAAAATGTAACGTGTCATAATCGTGTTGGTTTTTATCTGTTATTAGTTATTGTTCAATTGTTATAGTTCATCGACATCAAATGCGGTGAGCGAGAAGTTGACTCCCACAAATACGGAACGGTATATGGGTGGAATAACGGGTGTCTTCACACCATTTGCATACCTGTATCCAAATATGTTTTTTTGATTGGTAACATTATCTACCCCGGCGTATATTACTGAGAACCACTTGCCGAAAGAGCGCAGGTAATTTATAGTAATACTCAGGTTGTGAAAGGCAGGTGTACGCTCACTCATAAACTCTGTAGCCGAGGGGTTATAATAGGGCCTACCGCTGGAATAATTGTAGGTGGCATTTACCTGTGTAGCCCACTTAGGTATGAAATACTTGGTAACAATATTGAGGTTGTGCGTGGCTATGAAGTCGGGCTGAACTGATGCCAGGTAGTTTTTGTACAACCTGCGGGTATCAATATAGCTATATGATATCCAGTAGTCACCATTTTTCACGGTCTTTTTATCGCGCCAAAAGAGCTCCAGCCCCTGCGCATAGCCGTAGCCGGCGTTATTTACTAATATAGTTCTGGGAATATAGCGGAAAGTGTTCGGGTCGAACGGGGTGCCGGGCGGATAATGTTCCCGCACCAATTGGTTATAGTCCTTGTAGTAGGCCTCCAGCCTTAATGTACGGTCGTTATGCATATATTGGTAATTGGCTATATAGTGTATGGATTGTTGAAAGCCCGGCCGGTGACCGGACATATAATACTGTGGCTCGGCCAATTGGTAGAACATACCGCTGGCCACTGAAAATTGTCCGTGCAGGCCCGCACGGATGGCAGCAGCCAGCCTGGGCGAAACAGCATTATTGCCAATCAACATACTGTGTTCGTAGCGTACGCCCGGTTTTATTGCCAGCCAGTACAACGGCGACCATTCTGTTTCTAGGTAGCCGGCTATCTGCGTCTCTTCGAAGGCGCCGAAGGTCCAATCGTAACTGTATCGCTGGATCTCAGTACCCAACAGTACACTTACCTTCGTTCCGCCGAAGTATTTACCCTCCAGCCTCATCTGCGAACGGTCGTCTTTATTTACAAGGGGTGTGGTGTTGAACTTGATATCGTCCTGGTTGTAGCTATACATACCGGCGGCATACAGCCCCCATTTGGACTTCCACGTCTGCCTGTATGACACCACGCTATATACATTACTGTTCTTCAGCCCGAAGTCCAGGGTCTGGCTTGCATCCTCAGGATTGGGCAGGCGGGTGCCATTCTGAAACTGCTGGTAGTTCACCAATACCTTGAATATGCCGTTCTCGTTTGGCCTGTAGGTGTATTTGGCTGAGCCACCCGCCCCTTTAGGTACATCGTAGAAATCGAAATTGGTTTTGGCAATGCCATAGAAGGGTGTGAGATTGGTATAATTGGCAGAAGCCTCAATGCTGGATTTTTTCATCAGCTTGGATGTCGAGGCGTATACACCGGCCATATGCAACCCCATATTGATGGTGCT
>DATCSV010000320.1:0-8120 GCA_036568285.1 Flavipsychrobacter sp.
TGGCGGCAAATCGCTGTTGCTGAAAGACAAAGAACCCCTCGCCGACCTAACCGTATCAGACACACGCAAAAGTATTCTCAACAACCTGAAAGAACGTTTCCGCACCTACAGCCATATTATGCCCACTGCTTACGAGGTGGATGTAGCCAATACCGCACAACTGGAAGACGTAATGCGGGGTAAAATGTTCGACAATATTATTTGTGATGTGCCGTGTACAGGCTCCGGCACATGGGCACGTACCCCTGAGCAAATGTATTTTTTCAATCCCGAGACAGCCGATGAATACGCCGCAAGGCAAAAGCAGATTGCGGTAAACGCCGCACAATACCTGCAACCCGGTGGCAAACTATACTATATTACCTGCTCCGTTTTCAGCAAAGAGAATGAAGAAGTAGTGCAACATCTAACTGCACAAACCGATATGATCGTAAAAGAAATGCAACTCATCGACGGCATAGACATACACGCAGACAGTATGTTCATTGCAGTGCTGGAAAAACCGGCTTAACGCTTCAGCAGTTTCTGTGTGATTGTTTTATCGCCCATCGTTCCCTTCAGAAAATAAACACCGGGAGTGAGCTCGGGCAGTTCAGGTTGTATCGTGCGCACACCATTAGCAGCATCTGCCGTAGCTGTGTAAATAACCTTCCCGGCAATGTCGGTTAATATTATTTCCACCTTGTTATTCCGTTCACTATATACACGTATAGTTATCTGCCCGTCAAAAGGATTGGGGCTTACTGTCAACCAGTTGCCGTTATCCGGCATTTTGGGCAAGTCCTTTATATTCAGGTAGTCCAGTGCTGTATGAAAATTTGGAACACCATAACCCAACTGCACGCCGGGGTTGTTATACACATGCGCGCTCTTCTGTATGGCTGTGCGTACCTGGTAAGGAGTAAGAGCAGTGCCCGATTGCATCAGGCAGGCAGCCCAACCTGCGAGCTGCGGTGTAGCCCACGATGTACCGCTGGATAATAAAGGATTAGGCCCATCGCGCATCACCGATGCCGGCTGCCCTACCATACACACATCGGGTTTTATTTGCCCTGATGAATTGGGGCCGTAACCGCTATTACCTGCAGGCACTTTGTCTAATCCTACAGAGCCGACCGTAATAGCACTGTCCGCATCGCCGGGGGTAAGTATATAGTTCCACGACCCGCCGCCTTCATTACCCGCTGAGGCAACGTACAAAATACCTTTTGTTGTAGCCATATTGGCTGCCTTCGCAGCAATAGTTGTTTTGCCATCTATATCAGCATAGGTCAGCGAAAACATAGTGGGTAAGTTAAACCTGTCATAACCCAGGGAAATAGTAATGATATCCGCACCCGCACTGTCGGCCCTCTCAGATGCCGCAACGATATTATCCATTTCAATCACCTGCTCGGTGCCACGTATCTCAGTAATGTATAGTGCAAAGTCGGCATAGGGGGCAGCGCCTACATAGGTGCCAGGCAGGTTACCGGCTATAGTAGACAACGATGTAGTGCCATGCTGCCCGTTAGTAAATACATTGGTGTTGGCATTGGCGAAATTATATACATCTATCAACCTGCTGCTGTTCATGAGGCTATCAAATGCCGGACCGGTGTCCACTCCTTCAAAACCTTCGTCCAATACAGCTATCAGTTTCCCTTCGCCTTTCCTGCCTATGTCATGCAGGTAATCGCCCCGCACCAGCGATGTCTGTTGCCATGCATCTCCATAATATAATGCTGACCCTGTGGTGCGTTGCTGTACAGGTGGAGTTTCCTTCCCGGGCCTGTGCAGGCCCGTCGGATAATATGCTATATAGGCTATGGTGTCAACAAAGGGTTTGCCCTGCAGGGAGAGTATATCCGCAGAATCATTCAGCAGTAACACTGTGTAATTGAACCATTTTGACGTCATGTGCAGCTTGCCGCCGGTTAACGTCAGCACACTGTCCATATATGCGGGGGAAACGGGAAGGTCGGTGCTGTCTATAGCTATGCCCTGCGTCATGCGCCTGTCTATAGCCCGTTGCGACAGATAGTCTATCGGGTTGGTCAAACTAAGGGTAGTACCCGCCTTGTCCGTAAAACTGATACGGAAACCATATTGCGGTTGCGCAAACGCCGGAGAAAAAAGAATGAGTAATCCCACAAAACACAAAACCACTCCCCTGCACATTACTTGTAGGTTTGTTATCAGTTATGGTCAACAGCCCTCATCACTACGCCATTGCCTTTGCGGCATTTGGTAGTGTTTGGGTCATATGTCCACCTGATATATTCACGATACACCATACCCACGCCGGAAGCATACACTTCGCGGCTGCTGGTACGTGCTGCATAAGTTTCAGGAAACACTTCAGGATCGCTTACTGCCTGGTCTACATGTTCCACTGTTACTGTATTGTCAAACACCTTATACCCGGTATTGAATGACTCCTCTACTTTCTTATACTGGTAATTCCAGTCGCTATAGAAGGTATATTCCGGATCTTTGGTCAGAATATAGTTATTGCCCTTCCAGGTTTCGCCTTCACTTATCGGAAAGACCATTTTTATAAACCTCAGTTGGTCGTAAACCATCTCCAATGTCACCTTGGTATTGGTCACATAAAAAACGCTGTGGCTCTGCCATGCATCCTGCACTTTCTTCCTTATGTAGGTTTCTACCCTGTAAGACGGGCGCTCCTGCGCATCAATAAAGGTGTCGGCTACCCTGTGCATCACCTGGTAGGCATAATGGCGCTCTATACAGAAAACATCATCCCATATGGTTGAGTCCACGTCGTACAATACCCATTTACCCTTTTCCAAAGGATAATACTCCTGCTCTGCCTGCGGAGGTGCCGGCCTGTCATCCGGTTTCTTGCAGGAAAACATAGTAACGGTGAATGCTAATGCCAACAGTAAGAAAGGTAGCGACTTCCTGATCATATCTATTTATCTATACAGTTATTACCGTAAATATAACTAAAGAAATGAAAAGTTAATATTTTAAGCTGGCTTAATCCGGGAATTTCATTCGATATATGACTTTTTGCTGATATTGAGGGAGTTATCACTCAAATCCGGCCCTGATAATGCCACCGCCTACCACATCATCACCTTCATAAAATACAGCAGACTGACCTGGCGCAATACTGTTTACCGAATGCTCAAAGTGCACCTCTACCAGGTCGTTTTTTACGTGCAGGACGCTCTCGCTGCCGGGATCTTTATAACGTATTTTGGTCACGGCTTCCATACCGTCAGGTATAGCATCGTACTTAATCATATTGATGCCACCCACCAGCATTTTACTCTGCTGCAATTCTTCGGGCGGACCTAACACTACCGTATTCGTTTCGGGTATGATCCTGGTGACAAACATCGGTTTGCCCAATGCTATGCCCAGCCCTTTGCGCTGGCCTATGGTGTAAAACGGGTATCCGGCATGTTTGCCTATTACCTCTCCGCTGGATAGTACAAAGTCACCGCCCGCCACTTCTGCTTCCAGGTCGGGGTCATTTCTTTTCAGAAAACCACGGTAGTCGTTGTCCGGCACAAAACATATCTCGTAGCTCTCCGCCTTTTTCGACAGTTCTTCATAACCCATATCATAGGCTATCTGGCGTACTTCTGTCTTCAGGTAATCGCCCAGCGGGTATATACTGCGCGACAGGCAATCCTGCCCCAGCCCCCACAGCACATAGCTCTGGTCTTTGGTCAGGTCTTTGGCTTTGGATAGCACAAAACGGCTGTTCTCTTCGCGCACTTTTACATAATGCCCTGTTGCTATAAAATCGCAGTTCAGTGCATCGGCACGTTTCAGCAATGCCGCCCATTTGATGTGTGTATTACACAATACACAGGGGTTGGGCGTACGCCCGGCTATATATTCGTCTACAAAGTTGTTGATGACATAATCGCCGAATTCTTCCCTGATATCCAGCACATAGTGCGGAAACCCGTGCTCAACAGCAGCCTGGCGGGCATCGTTGAAAGAGTCCAGGTTGCAGCAACCCGTTTCCTTTTTGCCCCCGCCCGATGTGGCGTAGTCCCATGTCTTCATAGTAATGCCCACTACTTCATAACCCTGGTTATGAAGCATCAGCGCACTGATGGTACTGTCAATACCACCACTCATAGCCACCAATACCTTTCCGTTCCTGCTCATTACTATGTTATTTCAGAATTTGCAAAGTTACGAATAACCTGTTTAGCACCCCCTTTTACCTTATAGATATTCAATACGTCCTTATCACTGCCCCTGATATGGGTTATTTTCAGGCTTTCAGGGTAACTTTACACATCATGCAGTATTCTGTTACATTTCCCGGCGGAACGGTCAGGTACCTGTTCAGCAGTTCTTTTGAGCATATCAGCCAGTGGCTCACCCCCACCGACTGCATCATTATCACAGATACTAACGTCAGGGCTTTGTATCATCAGCTTTTTAGTGATTTTAAAGCGGTTATAACCATCCCAACCGGGGAATCCCATAAAAATTTCAGCACTATCTTATCCATTACGCAACAACTACTACAACATGAGGCGCACCGGAAAACCTTCCTCCTGGGCGTAGGTGGCGGTATGGTGACAGACATCACAGGCTTTATTGCTTCGGTGTATATGCGCGGGCTGCCTTTCGGATATGCCCCCACCACTTTGCTGGGCATGGTCGATGCCTCCATTGGTGGAAAAAATGGCATCAACATCGGCCAACAGAAGAACCTGCTGGGCACTGTCAGTCAACCCGACTTTATCCTTTATGATGCCAACTTCCTGAATACGCTGTCTGATGAAGAGTGGAGCAACGGCTTTGCAGAAGTGATAAAATATGCCTGCTTATTTGATAAAGAATTATTCGCCGAACTGGCGGAACGTGATATTCCGTTTTACAGAAATGACCATGCTGCTACATCGGCACTCATAGCGCGCTGTGCCGACTGGAAAAATAAAATAGTACTGGCGGACGAACGCGAAAACGGCATGCGCAAGCTGCTCAACTTCGGGCACACTGCCGGCCATGCTTTCGAAACAGTTTGCAATATACCACATGGGCACGCCGTAGCATTAGGTATGCTGGTAGCATGTCAGTTGTCAGAAGATTATGGACTGAACCAAACCGTAGGAAAGCAACTCCACACATTGTTACAACAATATAGGCTACCAACAATCATTAAAGCCGATGTGGGCCAGCTAATGCGTGTGCTGACTATGGACAAGAAGCGCGATAAAGATGGTATTGATTTCATACTGCTGAAAGAAGTAGGCAAAGGGGAGATACAAAACATAACATTTGATAGCATCAGTCAAGTGTTAACAAATTTCATTCATGCAGGTAATCATTAGCCCCTCAAATATGAGCGGGGTGGTTGCCATGCCACCTTCCAAAAGCATGATGCAACGTGCCTGTGCTGCATCATTGTTGCACAATGGCACTACCGTTATTACAAACCCCGGCTGCTCCGATGATGATAAAGCTGCGCTCAATATCATTAAACAGTTGGGTGCTGAAGTATATGAAACAGTAGACAACACCATTGAAATTGTCAGCCGCGGATTGATGCCAAAAGCAGATATCATACACTGTGGTGAAAGCGGATTGTCTGCGCGGTTGTTTATTCCAATTGCAGCATTATCTCATACCGATATTACTATTACAGGTACGGGCAGTTTGCTGCACCGCCCTATGAAGGAGTACTTACAGGCATTACCACAGCTTGGAGTGTCTGTATTGGAAACCAATGACCGGCTGCCCATGTCGGTACGCGGCCCGATGCAACCCGGTAATATTGAAATTGATGGTTCCGCCAGTTCGCAGTTCCTCACCGGTCTGCTAACTGCCTATGCATTTACAGCTACTGAACCTGTTCATATATCGGTAAACCACCTCGCCAGCAAGCCCTATATTGACCTGACCCTTCAAATACTAAGGTTATTTGGGAAGGATATCGTAAATGAAGACTACCGGAAATTTATTGTTGACCCGCAGCGGCATAAGCAGGTGGACCAAGTACGCATAGATATTGAGGGCGACTGGAGTGCAGGAGCGAATTTCATTATTGCACAGGCTATGGGCGCTGATGTGTATATTAAAGGTTTAAGTGTAGATTCAATCCAGGCTGATGCTGCTGTTACGAAGGTAGTTAATGGGAACCGGCCTTTTGAATTTGATGCCACACACAGTCCTGACCTGTTTCCCATTCTTGCTGTGTATGCCGGCTACTGCCAGGAACGAAGCCAAATAAAAGGCCTGCACAGGCTGGTGCACAAAGAGAGTAACCGGGTAGAGAGTATAAAAGCTATGTTGCTCAATTTGGGTGTTACCTACTCAATAGTTGGTGATACCTTGATAGTAGATGGAGGGAACAGGTTTAAAAGCTGCACCATTGACGGACACAACGACCACCGCATAGTAATGGCTGCCGCTATAGCCGCATTGAATGCTACGGGGCCTGTTACTATCACTGGTGCCGAAGCGGTAAATAAATCTTACCCCGCTTTTTTTGAAGATCTATTATCCTCAGGTGTTGATTGTCAATTTGTAAATTAGCAGTATGAACAGTTTCGGGCGCATATTCAGGTTAAGCATATTCGGAGAGTCACATGGCGTGGCAGTGGGCATTACTGTGGATGGCTGCCCTGCAGGTATACCGTTGTCTGTCGAAGACTTCATGCCCGACCTGGAGCGCCGCAAAGCAGGAGCTGCAGGCACTACCCCCCGCAAAGAAGAAGACATACCCGAAATTATCAGCGGTGTGTTCAATAGTTATACCACCGGAGCACCCATTACTATCTTGTTCAGGAATACCAATACGCAATCAAAAGATTACGAAGCGATAAGAAACACGCCCCGCCCCGGCCATGCCGATTTTGTGCTGAATAAAAAATACAATGGCTATAACGACTATCGTGGCGGCGGGCATTCTTCGGGGAGGCTAACGCTGGCACTGGTAGCCGCCGGCGTAATCGCAAAAAAAATCATAGCGCCGGCACTACCCGCCGCACGCTTAATAGAAGCAGGTGATAATACAGATATAGAAGCTGCCATCAACAAAGCGGTAGAGATGCAGGACAGCATCGGCGGTATCATCGAATGTACAGCCACCCGGCTGCCCATTGGCTGGGGAGAACCCTTCTTTGATTCTGTGGAGTCTGTTATCAGTCACCTTATTTTCTCCATACCCGCCACTAAGGGTATTGAATTTGGCAGCGGTTTTGCGGGCAGTAGATCAACCGGAAGCGAAAATAACGATGCTATACTGGACAGCCATGGCAGAACCAAAACCAACCACGCGGGCGGTATCAACGGCGGCATTACCAATGGCAACGAATTAGTTTTTCGCGTAGCCATCAAGCCCACCAGCAGCACACCGCAGCAGCAACAAACCTGGAATAGTCAATCACAATCTGTAGAACCTTTTACGGTAAAAGGCAGGCATGACTTATGTATCGCCTTACGTGCGCCTGTGGTGGTAGAGGCGGCTTGCGCTATAGCATTGGCTGATTTGATGATGGTGAACAGAGGAATGAACCTGACAAAATAATAGCTTATACCCCCACCAGTATATTCATCAGTTCCTGTACTTCAGCCGCCTTTTCATCTTCGCGCTTGTAGCGGTAGCAGAGCATCAGCTCTTCCAGCATTTTAAAGATGACGCGTTTAGCATCCAAAGGTTTGAAGTATGCTTCCCTGTCTGTGGCGTTGATTTTTTTCAGGTAGGTATCTACGTCTTTCTGCGTGTACACCATGCCGTTCATCGGGTCAACGAAAAATTGCATCTGTTGTACAGGAGCATCATCTACACTATAGAAATGGTGCAGCGTATCTATGTAGGCAAATACAAACTGCCTGGGTAGGTCAATGGCAAATATGGGAATGTCCAGCAACTCGCACAGAGCCAGGTACAGCACACCTATCGAGTAGGCGTTGCCCTGTTTGCTTTCCATTACCTGGTTGATGAAGTAGTATTTAGGCTCACGCTCTGTCAGTTCGTGGCCCTGCAGTTTGTAGTAATTAAACAGTATGCTGTTCAGGATATTTACCTGCTCCAGCGGTGTCAGGTAGTTATTCAGTTCCAGCCATATGTTCCTGCGCATCTGGTCAAACTGCGTGAGTATCGACGGCACATTCATTTCCGGGAACTGGAATTT
>DATCSV010000321.1:0-4297 GCA_036568285.1 Flavipsychrobacter sp.
TGAACCGCTCAGTGATATTACTGCTAACAACGATCATACTGGCATCTTGTGGCAGTGGAGAACAAAAACAAGACAATGCTGCTGCCAAGCTGGATAAGCTGAAAAAAGAACGCGCCGAACTGGATGGTAAAATAGCCAAGCTGGAAGCGCAGGTGCTGAAAGATAATCCTGGCAAGCCGGTGGCAGTTTCCGTACGCGCGCTACAGCCTGGGGAATTTAACTCTTATATAGAGGTACAGGCATCAGTAAGCGGCGATGAAAACATCGTAGCTACACCACAAGCCCCTGGAGTTGTTAAAGCGGTGCATGTTCGGCCGGGACAGCAAGTTGGCAGAGGTCAAATACTAGCTACTTTGGA
This sequence comes from Flavipsychrobacter sp., assembly GCA_036568285.1. GTDB lineage: Bacteria > Bacteroidota > Bacteroidia > Chitinophagales > Chitinophagaceae > UBA5543. The sequence continues at coordinate 359 of DATCSV010000321.1, forward strand.
TGCTGCTGCCGTAGAGCAGCAAATAAAGGCACAGGAAGCCCAATTGACCCTGGTAAAGCAGGTGTATGAAAAACAACAGAAGCTCTGGTCCCAGAATATCGGGTCAGAGATCCAATTGCTCACAGCAAAGGCGAATTATGAGAGTTCCCAAAAGAATTATGAAGCCTTGCTGGCGCAGAGAAATATGTACACTATAAAATCACCTATATCAGGAACGGTTGATGCAGTAGGTATAAAGCCAGGTGATGCAACCGGCCCTGGTATGTTTGGTATACGTGTAGTAAGCTTTGAGAAACTGAAAGTGTTAACCACACTGGGTGAGAACTATATAGGTAAAGTAAAACAGGGTGATAAGGCAAAACTGATATTTTCTGAGACAGGCGATACAATAACCACTAAACTGGATTATGTAGCCCGCTCGGTAGACCCGGTATCGCGCGCTTTCAATGTAGAGGTATGGCTTGGCAACAATAAGAAAGTGAGTCCCAACATGTCTTGCCGGATGCAGATTGTAAACTACAGCGACGATGATGCGCTTACAGTGCCTGTATCTGCCATACAAAAAACTTCGGATGGCGAAATGGTGTACGTAGCAGACAACGGCAAAGCAAAAGCAGTAGCAGTAAAGACAGGACGCAACTCAAATGGCATGGTAGAAATACTGGAAGGGCTGCAGGCAGGCGACAAAGTGATAGTGGAAGGATATGCAGACCTGGACAATGGCAAACCCATAGAAATATTGTAACAATTGCTTCTGTCAATTACTTAGAAAAAACTAATCAATGAAAGACCAATTCAAAGAGTTTAAGCCATCCAGTTGGGCTATCAACAACAGGACGGCGGTATATATACTCACAATCATAATTACATTGGCCGGGTTGATGACCTACAACAACCTGCCCAAAGAACAGTTCCCGGAAATAAAGCTGCCCCAAATTATTGTGCAGACTTTTTATCCCGGTACTTCTCCTGAGAATATCGAAAACATCGTAACCAAGCCTATTGAAAAACAGGTGAAAGGCTTGAGCGGTGTAAAAAAAGTAACAAGTAATTCATTCCAGGACTTTTCTATTGTTATAGTAGAGTTCAATACTGATGTGGAGGTAGAGAAGGCTAAGCGTGATGTAAAAGACGCGGTGGACAAGGCACGGACAGACCTGCCTCAAAATTTGCCTAACGAACCCGAAGTAAAGGATATTGACCTTTCAGAGCTGCCGATATTGTATGTCAATATATCCGGCAACTACGACCTGAAAACGCTGAAAGAATATGCGGACGAGATACAGGACAAGGTAGAAGAACTGAAGGAGGTAAAAGAAGCGCAGATGGTAGGTGCGCTGGAGCGCGAGATACAGATCAATGTAGACATGTACAAGATGGCTGCTGCGGGTTTCACTTTTGGTGATATAGAAAGTGCGGTAGCCTACGAGAACATATCTTCTACTCCCGGGCAGGTGTCTATGAACAACCAAAAGCGCATCCTGACGATTCGCAACGAGTTCAAATCTGCTGAGGAGATCGGTAACCTGATAGTGAAGAACCAATATGGCAAATCGCTGTACCTGCGCGACCTGGCGGAAGTAAAGGATGATTTTGAAGAGCAGGAAAGTTATGCCCGCCTGGATGGTAAGAACGTTATTACGCTGAACATCATCAAAACCAAAGGTGAAAACCTGATAGCCGCGTCGGATAAAGTATCGCAGACGATACAGGAAATGAAGGGAAATGAAATTCCTGCTGACCTGAATATAGTAATAACCGGTGACCAGTCTGAGCAAACGCGTAATACGCTGCACGAACTGATCAACACCATCATCATCGGTTTTATATTGGTAACGATCATCCTGATGTTCTTCATGGGTGTGACCAACGCCTTGTTTGTGGCAATGGCCATGCCACTGTCCTGCGCTATTGCCTTCCTGGTAATGCCGGGCTTTGATATAACGCTGAACATGATCGTACTGTTCTCGTTCCTGCTGGCAGTGGGTATAGTGGTGGATGACGCGATAGTCGTCATTGAGAATACGCACCGGATATTTGACAATGGCAAGGTGCCGATAGAAAAAGCGGCGAAGTCAGCCACAGGGGAGATATTCCTGCCGGTATTAACAGGTACCATAACTACGTTGATGCCCTTTATACCGCTGGCATTCTGGAGCGGTGTGATCGGGGAGTTCATGTTCTTCCTGCCTGTAACATTAATTATAACATTGCTGGCATCGCTGTTTGTGGCTTATATCATCAACCCTGTGTTTGCGGTGAGCTTTATGAAACCGGAAGACCACGAATATAAAAAGCGCAGGTTCAGTAAAGGCGATAGAGTGGTGGCTGTTATATTTGGTGCACTGGCGCTGCTGTGCTACCTGGGCCAGGCATGGGCCATGGCCAACTTCCTCGTATTCCTCTACGTGTTCATATTGCTGGAGAAGTTTGTGTTCTCCAAATGGATATACAGCTTCCAGAATAGCGTATGGCCCCGGTTCAAAGAATGGTACACTAAAAAACTAGTGTGGACTTTGAACAATCCCGGCAAGACGATATTAGGTACTGTAGTACTGATTATTATAACATTTGTAATGATGTCTATCCGTCCGCCGAAGGTGGTGTTCTTCCCGCAGGCAGACCCCAACTTTGTATACGTGTACCTGACCATGCCCGTTGGTACCGACCAGGCATATACCAACGAAGTATTGGAGAAACTGGAGAGCCGTGTAACCAATGTTTTGGACATTGATTATGAAGCAGGCAAGAAAAATCCGATAGTAAAATCGGTAATCGCCAACGTAACTATAGGAGTTGTAGACCCGAGTAGTGGAGAAGTAGGCAACTTCCCGAATAAGGGCCGTGTTGAGGTCGCCTTTGTAGAATACGCAAAACGTAACGGCGTTTCCACCAGGGAATACCTGACAAAGATAAGGGAAGCCGTAAAAGGCATACCGGGTGCAGTTGTAACGGTTGACCAGGAGTCCGGTGGCCCGCCATTGCCTAAGCCAATCGTGGTGGATATCACAGGTGACAATCTCGACTCGCTGATAGCAGTATCAGAAAGACTGGACCAATACCTGGCTGACAAACGCATACCGGGTGTGGAAGAACTGCGTAGCGATTTCCAGGCGGATAAACCTGAAATAGTGTTTGACCTGAACCGCGAGCGTATGAACAACGAGAGTATATCTACGGGACAGGTGGTAGGCGCTCTGCGTACGGCTGTATTCGGCAAAGAGATATCCCGCTTCCGCGATGCGAATGATGACTATCCCATCACATTGCGTGTAAAGAAAGACCAGCGTGAGAATATTGATGCGGTAAGGAATATGCCGGTACTCTTCCGCGATATGGGTATGGGTGGTATACTGCGCGAAGTGCCTATCAGTGCTTTTGCCAATATCAAGTACAGCGAAACGTACGGTGGTATCAAGCGTAAAGACCTGAAGCGTATCATATCGTTGCAGTCCAACGTGCTGACAGGCTACAACGAGAACGAAGTTGTACAGGCTGTAGGCCGCGAGGTAGCCAACTTCCCTGTGCCGGCTGGCATAAGTATAACTATGGGTGGCCAGCAGGAAGAGCAGGCGGAGACTATGGGTTTCCTGGGTAATGCGATGCTGATATCTATGGGATTGATATTCCTGCTGCTCATTATGCAGTTCAACTCGTTGAGCCGTACGGTGGTGATCATGTCCGAAATATTCTTCAGTATCATAGGTGTATTCCTGGGTGTGAGCATATTCGGTACAGAGTTCTCGATAGTGATGAGTGGTATAGGTATAGTAGCGCTGGCGGGTATCGTGGTGCGGAATGGTATATTGCTTATAGAGTTTATGGACCTGATGCTGAAAGAAGGCATGAAGCCCTACGACGCCATAGTAGAAGCAGGTCGTACCCGTATGACACCGGTGGTACTGACGGCAGCCGCTGCCATATTGGGCCTGATACCTT
>DATCSV010000322.1:0-7826 GCA_036568285.1 Flavipsychrobacter sp.
TTTTACACTTTGAAAATCACACCAACCATTGGATTTCTCTTCATTTAATTTTGAACCTTCCTTACAGGAGGGTCTTGACGCAATGGGTTTTGATCAACCCACACCCATACAAGAAAAAGCAATTCCTGTTATTCTAAATAATAAAGACCTGATAGCCTGCGCACAGACCGGCACAGGAAAAACAGCGGCTTACCTGCTGCCGATACTGCACAAGATAATCACCACGCCGGTATGCCACCTGAATACGCTGATACTGGCACCCACGCGGGAACTGGCGCAGCAGATAGACCAGCAGATAGACGGGCTGGCTTATTATATGGACATCAGCTCGATACCCGTATACGGCGGCGGCGACGGCGCTATATGGGCGCAGCAGCGCAAGGCGCTGGACAAAGGGGTGGATATAGTAATAGCTACACCCGGCAGGCTGATATCGCACCTGGCATCGGGTGCCATAAAGCTGGACGACCTGCAGCACCTGGTGCTGGACGAGGCCGACCGTATGCTGGATATGGGTTTTTACGATGACATCGTAAAAATCATCAGCTACCTGCCCAACCACAGGCAGACATTGCTGTTTTCGGCCACTATGCCGCCTAAGATAAGGACTTTGGCGGCCAAGATATTGGAGAACCCTGAGCAGATAAACATAGCCATATCCAAGCCTGCGGAGGGTATATTGCAGCGTGCCTTTATGGTACACGATAGTGATAAGATAGCTCTGCTGAAAGCCTTGCTGAAAGAAGGAAACTATAGTAGTACCATCATCTTCGCATCTACCAAAGAGAACGTGAAGAAGCTGGACAGGGAACTGGCAAAGACGAATATGGGCGCCAAGGCTTTCCACTCCGACCTGGAACAGGCTGAGCGTGAAGACCTGATGAATAAGTTTAAGAGCAGGCGCGTACCTATGCTGATAGGTACCGATGTGCTGAGCAGGGGTATAGACGTAGAAGGGATAGACCTGGTGGTGAACTACGATGTGCCGCCGGACCCCGAAGATTATGTACACCGCATAGGCAGAACGGCCAGGGCTGAGTCTAAGGGCACGGCCATAACCTTCATCAACGATAAAGACCAGGAAAAATTTTCGCGCATAGAGCGATTGATTGAGCGCGAACTGACTAAGGAAAATCCCCCCGAAGGTATACCCGCCGGGCCGGAATACAATCCACGCAAGAGAAGAAGCGGAGGTAGCAGTGGTGGAGGGAGTAAAAACTTCAAGAAACGAAAGTGGAGTGGTAGCGGCAACCGTAAGGGCGGCGGTAAATAGAATATTTATTTACCCCGGGCATTATCCAGCCGCCTTTTATTTTCGTCAAATTTTTCGCTATCAGGCATCAGGTATTGTTTGTCTTCTTCAGTCACTTTCGTTTTCAGGAAGACGCGGAAGTAGTAGGCGCGTGTCATACCATCCCAATGTATAATATTTTTGTAAGACTGGTAGCTCTGGAACATATTAAGCGCAATAAGCAACGACAACAATAAGCCTGCGACCATCAACATCAACTTCCTGCCCCTCAGTATCAATTGCTCAGTAAAAGCCGCAAACGGCAGTGATAAAATAGCCAGGCTTTCAACAAGCGGCCGGGCGCTAAAGCTGCCCCCGTACCACCAGTTCCACCAACTGAATATAACATAGACATTGATCACCATGAAAATGAGTATGGCGGGTATATACTGCCGAAACCGCCGGCGCATGCTATATATGCCCCATACCATAAACACAGCCAGCGGAGTATAGATAAACCAACCTTTACGGAAACTGAACAAGCCCTTCCATATAGCGGGGTCTGTCCATGCAAAGCCTTCCTCTGTATAGCCGTCATATATCCATTGGCCGGTTACGTGTTTCCAGTACGCTACCTGTATCATTGTTATCGCCAGGAAAACCAATGTTGCGCCGGCGATATGTAGGGTATTGCGCTTCAGGAAACCAATCCTCTGCCTGATTGCGTCAGTATTGTTCAGTCCCCATAAAAGAGGGATAAGCACAACTACGAGGTCGGACACGCGCGTAATAGCCACAAGCCCCAGTGCCAGCCCCAGCAGGTAAAAGTATTTTTTCTCTCGGCTGCTGTACAGCATATCGGTGCAATAAACGATCATGGCAAAATCGAAAAACAAATAACCGTGTGCCATGCCGGGCGAGAATACTACGTAATGATACAGGTTGGTGCCGAAAGCGAACGCCAATAGCGTGATGGCAGTAACGGTATCGCCGAAATGCCGCCGCAGGAATCGCCGCAGTACTATCAACCCCGCTATGACCCAGCACAGGTTGCTGATGAACGCCCCCCACTGATACGGCACGCTATAGCCATCGGGCGGATACTTTATTATGTATTTATTGACATAATGTGCTGCCACAAAAAACGGTGCCTCGTGTACGGCTACCCCAACGCTGTACTTATTAGCTTTGTTGCCGTTGGGTAGCGGATTCAATTCGTATTCTTTCAGATCTCCCGTGGGCATGTAGGCCTCATCTATGTATTTGTAGAACTCCAGTTTAGTGATGTCTTTATAAATAAAGAATGCCGGCAGGTAGAGATGGTATCCCGATTTATCCCATTTGAACACCCACCACGCCCAGTCTTTTGACATGTTGCAGATAATGTAAAAGCTGACAACGGAGAATATCAATATGACCAGTCGTGACTTCAAGATGAGTACATGTATTTACAGGTAAGATAAATAATTCTGTTATTGTTTATCATCCTTTGCATCATTTCTGTATAATATCAGCGAACCATCTACGTGGTAAGTACCTATTTCCGTTAAACCGGGGAACGCGTTTTCATCATCTGATGCCTGTATGTATATATAGTCAAAGCTGTCGATGCTTCTTAAATCAGCAAAACGCGTGCAGCAGGGAGATTCCAGTAACTCGTCTTTGTGATAAATATTGACATAGTAGTTTACGGTATTGTCCGTAGGCCAGTTAGCAAATACCCTCGCCTTTCCGGGGCCGGAAAAATCATTTGCAATATCAGCTACCACTTGCTTTGAATACATATCCATCCACCACAGGCTCATCCGTGTTATGTTCATCTCGCTGCCAAAGCGCCAAATGCTGAACAGGGCAACAACTATACCAATAATAACAGGCAAATGTTTTGCCCGGGCCCATAGCAGTTGGAGTGCAGCAAAAAGCGTCAGCACCATGAGAGGGTAGAAAAACAGCGCTATGCGGTTGATAGGCAGTGGAATGTCCAGCAGGTAGAACTGGATATTGGTCATAACCAGTGAGAATATAAGTATGGCAAATGGCACGAAAAGGTGGGCCTGCTGCCTGCGGAAAGAAAAGATATGCACAAGGATCGCAAGGCTCAGCAGCGATACGGAGATATTCATAACCCATACATGATGGTTTCTGAAAAAGAATAACCCTGTATAATCCGACATCATGCTCGCCAGGGTGTCATCGATAAAGTTGTGTTCACCTCCATAGAATATCTCACCCTGTTTAAATTGCTTCCACAGTTTTAGTCCGCCCAACAAGGCAATGGCTAAGGCATATAGTGCCGGCAGGCGTAAAGCTGGTATTACAGGCTGAGCATTCCTGCGCCGGTACAGGATAAAGGAAGTGATGATGAAAACCGCCACCATAACGTGTAGTACAGCTATATTGGCATAGAAGGCGGCAGTTGCAGAAAGTAGTATGATGTGAAGATGCTTTGGCCGGGGCGGGTTGGTGTCTTTTGCAATCTTAGTTAAGTAAGCGATAGAAAGTGTAAGCAGCCCGATACTCAAGCCATATCCCCGGCACAGGCCAAAGAAATCTAGCAAGGTATAGTTGGTAAGCAGGGTAATGAACAACGCGAAAGCCAGCAGTTTGTTTTTTATCAGCAGCTGCGCCAGCAGGTATGAACCGTATATATACAATGGCAGTGACAGTAAATTGGGTAGCCGCAGGAAAAGTTCTTTTTCGCTGAACACCGTCGTCAGTTTGGTGAGCAACGTATTGAGGATATGGTTGTTGGTAGACGGGTTTTTGATAGTGACGATATCCCATACGGACGAGCGTACAAAACTGTACAGCGTCCACGTTTCATCGATCGTTACCGGGATAGTGAAAACCCTGACAGCAACATAGCAGAAAAAAAACAAGCCAACGAGCAGGTAGGGTAGTATGTCAATGTGTTTTCTGTTCATAGGCCGTAAAACGATAGCTGTTACCAGCCGCTGGCTAATACATCGGCTATGTGCATAGTACGTATGGGCAGCTTGTTGTGGTCTATATATCCCTGTACGTGCATCAGGCATGATACATCGGTGCTGATCATATATTCAGCGCCGGTATCCAGCGCACTTTGTACTTTGGTTTGTGCCATACCTATAGATATCGGCTCATACTTTACCGCGAACGTTCCGCCGAAGCCGCAGCAGGTTTCACACTCCTTCATTTCCACCATCTCCAGGCCTTTTACGTTTTGCAGCAGCTTTCTTGGGCCGGCTTTAATACCGCATTCGCGCAGGGCGCCGCAGGCGTCATGATATGTTGCCTTACCTTCCAGCCGGGCACCTATATCTTCCACCTTCAGCACATTGGTCAGAAATTCGGTGAACTCGTACATATTGCTGCCCAGCGTATGGCTGTCTACATGCGCGGAACTGTTTTCGAGCAACCGGTCGTAGTAATTACGTACAAATCCTGTGCAGGAACCGCTGGGCCCTACTACATACCCTTCTCCATTAAAATCGCCTACAAACTTTTTAGCCACCGACCTGGACTCGTCCCAGTAACCGGCGTTGAAGGCAGGCTGTCCGCAGCAGGTCTGTTTTGCATTGTAGTGTACCTCGCACCCCAGTTTCTCCAGTACTTTTACCATATTCATACCCGTTTCAGGATATAACTGGTCTACAAAGCAGGGTATAAATAACTGGACTTGTATCTTATTGCTCATCTGTTGTTCTACTGATTGTTTCTTGTAAAATGTATCATTTTCAGGGCTGTGATGGCGGCTTCTTCCCCTTTGTGGCCATGTGCGCCGCCCAGCCGCTCCCATGCCTGTTCTATAGTATCCAGCGTTAGTACACCAAATATTACAGGCACCGGTATGGTCACATTTAGTTGCGTAATACCCTCGGTCACGGCCTTGCATACATATTCAAAATGCGGTGTGCCGCCGCGTATCACAGCGCCAAAGGCTATTATGGCTTCCGGGGCGTTTTCTTTTCCTTTTGTTGTTTCGTACAGGTGCTTGCAGGCAAACGGCAGTTCGAAACTGCCCGGCACGACGTGTATGCCCGTAAGGTCGGCCCCGTGCTCTCGCAGTACCCTTTCAGCCCCGGCTATCTGCTCGGCTACTATTTTATCGTTCCATTCCGTACACACTATGGCTACCCTTGCATGCTGCAGGTTGCGCAGTGCCGAAGTGTCTGATAATGATATGCTGTGTTTTGATTCCGCCATGAAAGAAAAATCCCCTTTTCAGCCCGTAAAGGTAAAAAGGGGATGGGAATTATATACAGTAATAATTGTTTAATCTATTACCCCTACGCGCGCCAGGTGACGGTCTATATCCTGTGCTACCTGCGCCTGCGGGTATTCGTCCTTTATCCTTTGGTAAGCTTTCTGCGCCTGCTCGGTCTTATTGCTTATTTCGTAAGCAACTGCCAGGCGGTACAGGAACATAGGGGTAAACACCTTGTCATCCTTGTTTTCCGTAGCCTTCTCGTAGTACTTTATACCTTTCTCCGTGTTGCCTTTTTCCATATAAGCATCGCCCAGTGCACCCCACGATGCATATGCCAGTTGAGTACCTTTACTGTTAAAGTCTTCCAGGTATTTGATAGCATTATCAAAATCGCCCAGGTGCAGGTAACATACGCCTATGTAATGGTTGCACAGGTTGGCAGTAGGTGTGCCGCTGTATTTCTTCTGTACTTTCAGGAAACCGGGGTGCTCTGCATTACCGTTCAGCGCCAGGTTGAAGGAGTCAACCTCCAGCATACGCTGAGCCCACGCTACAGAGGTCGCAGCCTTTTCCAACTGGGGCTCGCGGTACAACTGGTTGTAGGCAAGGCCGCCAACTACTGCTACCAGTACTACTATTATGATGGTATTGATACGCTTCTTATTCTCTTCGTATTTTTTTACCAGGTTTTCCAGCGGATTCTGTTCTTCAATTTTTGCCATAAGTGTACCTTACAGGTTTTTATGTATCGTTTTAGTTAAGTTGAAATTTAATCAGTTATGTAGGGGTAATCGTCTTCTACGTAGATGTCTTTGTATACCTCGCTATCGTCCGGCCAGGGGCTTTCTTCAGCAAAGTCTACCGATTCCTGCACCTCCATTTTTACCTTTTCATTGATTTGCTCTATCTCATCTTCCGTAGCCCAGCCGTTGTCCATAATAGTCTTCAGCACTACGTTGATGGGGTCTTTTTCCCTGTATTCTTCCACCTCTTCTTTGGTGCGATACTTGGCCGGGTCACTCATAGAGTGTCCGCGGTAGCGGTAGGTATTGATGTCCAGCAGGGTAGGGCCGCCTTTTTCACGGGCGCGCTTTACGGCACGCTCTATGGCTTTGTGCACTTCCTCCGGTTTCATACCATCTACCGAGTCGCCGGGCATGTCGTAGGCATCGGCCAGTTTGGCTATTTCCAGCGTTTTGCTGGTACGCGCTACCGATGTACCCATGGCGTATTTATTATTCTCGCAAATGAACACCACAGGCAATGACCATAGCATAGCCATGTTGAAAGTTTCGTGTAATATACCCTGGCGGGCCGCACCATCGCCGAAGAAGCAGATGGTCACCCTGTCATCTCCGTTATATTGGTCGGCAAAGGCAATACCTGCACCGAGCCCTATCTGTCCGCCCACTATACCGTGGCCGCCGAAAAATCTTTTCTCTTTGCTGAAGAAGTGCATACTGCCGCCTTTGCCCTTGGTACAGCCGGTAGCCTTGCCGTACAGCTCGGCCAAACATTCTTTGGCGGGTATACCTTTGGCAATCGCCAGGCCGTGGTCGCGGTAGGCGGTTATCATATTATCATCGTCCCTGATGGCCGTCATACAGCCGGCTGCTACTGCCTCCTGACCTATGTACAGGTGACAGAAACCACGTATTTTCTGCTGGCCGTATAGCTGCCCCGCTTTCTCTTCAAAACGGCGCATCAACAGCATGATCTCATACCAGTATAAATATGTCTCTTTACCGAATGGGGTCTTCTGCACTGATTGTTTAAATTTGTGCGAAATTATAAAATAATTCGCTCGTTCCGATTGAAAAGGTTAAAGAAAATAACATTAGCCCAATTCCGCAACTATTCTGCAGCAAGTTTTCAGTTCAGTGAGCGAATTACCTGTATTACAGGCCCTAACGGCAGCGGAAAGACCAACCTGCTCGATGCTATATACTATTTGTGTTATACGAAGAGTTATTTCAGCGCCTACCAGCAAAATACCGCACAGAACGGCACCGATGGTTTCCGGGTATCGGGCGAATTTGGGCAGGATACGCAGGGCGAGGCCATATCCTGCAAATGGCAGCAGGGCAAGAAGGAGGTGGCCGCCAACGGGGTGGAGTATGAAAATGTAACTGACCATATAGGCAAATACGCCGCTGTGATGATAGCGCCTGACGACCTGGAACTGATAAACGGCAGCAGCGAGCAGCGCCGCAAATGGGTGGACAGCGTGCTGTGCCAGACCGACAGGGCCTATATGGAAAGCCTGATGCAATACCAGCGGGTGCTGCAGCAGCGCAATGCCTGGCTGAAACAAGAGGCTGCCAAACCACGCAATGATTATACCACGCTGGATTTTTACAATGAGAAACTGGCGGCCGACGGTGCTTATATATACCAATGCCGTCA
>DATCSV010000323.1:0-4578 GCA_036568285.1 Flavipsychrobacter sp.
TTACATAACTCGGTTCAGGAATAATTGTCAGACTGTCGTTCGTAAACGGATCCGACCACTTAGCATCAGTATAAACACTATTTCCCGTCAATGTCCTGATGAACGCTATCAAATTGGCTTTTTCCTGCGTTGTCAACCTTAACCTCTGCAAGTTACCCTGCGGCCTCAAGCGCGGGTCAAGATTTGGATTATTCTGAGGAATAGAGTCGTAGTGGCTAATCACGTCCAGCAGGGTATTCAAACCATTCTGACCTGCGGTATGCATAAACCCTCCATAAGAGTTACCATTAGCGTCCACTACATCCCTCAGCGTGGGTGCACGGGAATTCGTGATATCGTTAGGCAGGGTAAAGGACCCAATAACACCATTATTGCGCGATGCAGGTGCTATGTCAAATTCCGGCGCACCGTGGCACCCGGCACATCCGGCACCCCCTGCAATCCTCACACCATTCGCATCGAATACGGGCGCCTGTGTAAAAAGCCCCTTACCCTGGTTTTCCTGTTGGGTAAAATTCGGGAACGGCCCATTGGGATTACCCGCCTGGGCAATGCCGGCATCGTATTTCGAATCAAAAGACTGTATACTCCGGATAAACTGTGCCAGGGCCCTTTGTATCCTGTTTTCGGTTATCTGCGCATCACCGTACACCCATGTAAACAATTCTGGATAGTACCATATTCCGCTCATTTTTGAAATAAGGTCACTAATTGCAGGGTCGCCATTCTGCCCGCTATACCCCATTTCAGCATGGTCTTGTATAGGCTGTGTAGTCTGTTGTTCCAGCGTTGCCGCCCTTTCGTCCCAAAAAAAACGCACCTCGTTGGCAAACCGGGCATTGACCAATCTCATAGAGTGGCGGCCCGTTGTACCATTTACCCCCTCGCTGGCACTGGCGGTATCGCCAAAGGCAAATTGCTGCTTATGGCAGCTGGCACAAGCCTTTGTATTATTTACCGATAACTTTTTATCATAAAAGAGCACCCTGCCCAACATAGCTCCCTTATCGGTTATCTGATTATTCAGGGGTGTATTATCCTTGGTAATGTAATTGGGAATAGATTGATTAGCATAGTTATCGGGCTTACCTAAATCAATAGTAGCCGATATGGCAACAAACCCGGCAATTGGTAATACGACTAAAAAAAAGCGTTTCATCAGAGTGTGTTTTGTGTGCTGAGGATACCCCCCTTATTTCACAGACTGAATATATATTGCATAGTTTAACACAGTTGGATTTTATTTTTTTATAATGATTTTAATCCCTGTGTTCAAAATCGCTCACTACATTTATCCCGAGTGGTTATACCATTTTTTCTAAGAGTTGATTAATACATGACGGCCTGGTAAGGGCCGTTGTGTTTTTACGCCAATCTTTTACCGCGTTCCCACACTTTATTCTTTTTTATCCTATATTGTAGTTTATTATTACATGAAAAAACTACTCACAATACTACTGCTGTATATTGCCATACACAGTACTGCCCAAACCTGGACCGGCGGTGTTACCCATCTTACAAAAGACAGCGTTGCAACCCTGTACAACCTCGAGGAGAACTGGCTTTTCCACAACGGTGATAATATGGCATGGGCTGCCAAGGACTATAACGACAGTCAATGGATGAGGCTTGACCCCCAATTAAAATACAAAAAAGGCATTGATAGTATTTTTAAGGGCAACCGCGGTTGGTTCAGGGTACATATATACATTGACAGTTCGCTTAAAAATCAGCAGCTTGCCCTGCGTGTGGCACAATACGGCGCATCCGAAATATACCTGGACGGGGTAAAAATAATCACATACGGAAAAATCCACCCCCACAAAGACAGTGTTGAGTACTTTGATCCGCATGGGTTGCCGGTTGCCATCGGAAGCCTGGACCCTGGCAAACACGTTATAGCGGTCCGCTACGTAAACCACTACGCAAAAGAGGAATGGCTGGAGTACAAAAATGCAGTTGCCGGCTTTGAAATTGAGTTGGGCGCAGCGGCCAGGCTGTTCCAGAACTATAAGGCTATCCTTGTATTGGCCGGCATAAGCCTGCTTATACTCGTGGGCTTCTTTGTAGCACTGGGCATGTCACATTTTTTCATGTGGTTATACCACCGCAAAGCTATATCTAACCTGTATTTCAGCATTTTTTGTATCTCCGTCGGCTCTGCCTTGTTCCTACCTTACATAAAATTCTTAACCAACAATCCCAGCCACGAAAATACAGTTGCACGTATAGGCCTTATGTTAGGCGTGTTCATTACGATTACCCTGAGTGGTGTAAGCAACGCATTGTTCAGCAAGAAAAAATTACGGTTCGGCGTAGTAGCCTTGGTTTGCACGCTACCCCTGATAATCATGTATTTCCAACTTACCATAGCAATAGTGGTATATATTATATGCCTGATAATGGTGACACTTGAATCCATCATCCTGACTTTGAGGGCCATTTACAGAAAAGCCAAAGGTGCCAGGATTATAGGTGTCGGCATACTGTTTACTACCCTCTTCTTCTTTGTAATATTCGTTTTATCATTGTTTAACAATGGGTTATCTATTGGAGATGGCATTGCCGGCAAGGCATTTGTATCACTGGCTGTTGCTGCTGTGCTCAGTATTCCTGTTTCTATGTCAATTTACCTGGCTATGAGCTTTGCTGAAACCACTAAAAACCTGGACAAACAACTGCAACAGGTACAAGTGCTTTCGGCTAAAACATTGGAGCAAGAACTGGAAAAACAGCGAATGCTCGAAAACAGGGGTGAAGAACTGGAAAGAGAAGTTGCAGCACGCACCAGTGAAATTCAGGATGAGAAAAAGAAATCCGATGAACTGCTGCGAAATATATTGCCTGAAGAAGTGGCAGAGGAATTAAAACAGAAGGGCGTATCTGCCGCGCGGCATTTCGATCATGTTTCTGTGCTATTTACCGACTTTGTAGATTTTACCAAAGCAGGTGAGAGGCTTACCCCACAGCAACTGGTAGATGAGTTACATGCGTGTTTCAAAGCCTTCGATGAGATCATATCCAGCTACCACATAGAAAAAATAAAAACCATTGGCGATGCCTACCTGGCTGTATGCGGCCTGCCCACCGAAGTGGAAAACCACGCTGAAAATACGGTAAGGGCTGCCCTGGATATCATGGCCTTTATGCAGGAACGCAGGGAAAAGCGGCCTGACACCACTTTTGATATTCGGATAGGCATACACAGTGGTGCTGTGGTAGCCGGGATAGTCGGCGTTAAGAAATTCGCCTACGATATATGGGGTGATACAGTAAACACCGCCGCCCGCATGGAGCAGAGTAGCCTGCCTGGTAAGATCAACATATCAAAAGCAACCTGCGAGCTTATAAATGACAAGTTTGCATTCAGCTACCGGGGTGAAATAGCGGCAAAAAACAAAGGAGACATGGATATGTACTTTGTGGAGGGACTCCTGACGTAAGAAACCTCCGGATGTTCCGTTATTCTGTTATGAAGAGATATTACCTGCTATTTCCGCTATTTCTTTTAGGCGCATGCCGGAAGCCGGTACGGATGGTACCTTATTCCTGCAAAGTGCCTGCTATTGTGCTGCAGCAACAGGGATTTTCCGCCACAGAATGGGACACAATAATCACTACGGTTTACGAGCCGGACTTCCAATATCCAATTGCATCTGACACCTTCATTACTACAGATATCACCAATGAACTGCTGATTACCCCCGATATACATAGCCCAAAAGACTTCAGCATATTTCTTCCTTCCGCTAACCGGGTGTTCCTGATCTATGATATTGGGTTCTTTACACATTACCAACAGGCACCAGAGGGGCAACAACCTGATTGCTACCACGATGTCAGCCTGACAATGAACAGTGAGGGCTTTTACAACCTGCAAACCACCACAGGCAAGGTGTATATTCAGTTAAAGAAGTAGCCTTTCTCCACCTTCAGCTTTTGTTAATTGATGGTTAACAGGTTGCAAATCAGCCGTTAAGCGAGGGGCTGAATACGTTCTGAATTAATGGGCCGTCACATCTTTGCATCAACAAACGAATAAACACAAAAAACAAACAACGAATCGAAATGAAAAAGATCACTCTAATTCTCCTGACAATGGCTGTATCGGCGGTAGGATACTCACAGAGTAATGGGAATGGCAACAGCAACCATAACTTCAATAGTAATAACTGGGGCCAGCAAGGAAATGGCAATGCTTACGGTATAGGCAATGGCAATGGCAACAACAATAATGGTGGCAATAATAGTGGTAGCAGTGTCAACAGTGCTAACGAGTCCTCAGCAGCATCTCAGGCTACCAGGATATCCCTGTCAAACGCTATAGAAATAACTTTCACCGGCAATATGAGCGCTACCGGTGCTGACGTAACTATCCCTTTCACTACTGTTAATGACTACGCCAACGGCGTTGAGTCTGACGCACAGGAACTGAAAGTACGTTCTAACAAAAACTTCTCTGTAGCTGTTAAAGCTAACGCAGGTGAGTTCTCTTATACAGGTAATACAACCCCTGCCCCTGAAATGCCCGTAGAAGGTGTACTGGCTGTAAAAGTAACAGCTAACGGTACAGGTGGT
>DATCSV010000324.1:0-12733 GCA_036568285.1 Flavipsychrobacter sp.
GTCGGCGGTTACGATATAGTCACCGCTCATCGCAACAGTGCTGTTAGCAATTGATGTATCTTGCGCGGACGATGAAAAGCTGCCCGGCCCCGCCCAGCTATAGCTTACACCTGTAGTACTGCTTGATGAACTGAGGTGCAAACTATCACCCGCACACAGCGGGCTGTTGTTATTGGCTACAGGTTTTGCAGGCAAAGGTTTTACGGTGACGGAAAGGGTGTCTTTTACCTCACAGCCATAAAACTTAAGTGTAGCATAATAGTCTCCGCTATTGGCAGAAGTTGCGCTGTTAATTACAGGATTTTGCTGTGTAGAGTTAAAGCCTGATGGCCCCATCCAGCTATAGGTGGTGGGTGTTACGTTAGTACTGGCTGAAAGGCTGAGTGCATTCCCTTCGCATGCGGGGCTATTACTGGTAATCGTTATTGCAGAACTGTCAGCGTTGCCGATCTTAATATTAAACTCATTGACAAGGGTTGTATCAACGTGACTAGATGCAACCATTCGCACTCTATATCCAATACCTGGCTTTATATTGGTTGGAATAATTGCAGTTACAGTTCCTGAACTGTCTGATATTATAGTGCCAATATTTAATGGGGATGTGAAACTACCATATGCATCAGATAATTGAACTGTGAATACATTGTTAGATTGCTTTTTTACAAAGGATACGTACCTAATATTTAAAGTGTCGCCTGCACATATAACTGAGTCTGTTAACAGGAAAGAAAAGGAGTCCGCCACCTTCACAACAACTGAATCTATATAATAATATGATAGTCCTGAATTGTTAAGGATTGGACTGTAAACTATGTCAGGTGGAGTCTTGAAACTGCCAATCGCTATGTACTTATATGTAGAGTCGGCAATGAAATTTTTACTAAGTCTAACCCAATTTTGAGTATCCGTGATAACTAGATTTGACCAATCGACATGCGGCTTAATAGGTGAGTTATTTATTGTTGGGACGTATAATCCCGAAAAGCTTATCAGAGCGTTGTCATAAAAATAAACTCCTATACCATTATGTCCACCACCAGAAATATTTGCTAAATTAACAAATAATGATACTTCATACATTGCCCCAATTTGCAATGTGTGAATCCCTCGTGTGATATACTCTTTTCCACTGTTGGACGCGTAGGAATAGATACCTGCATATGACATTCCACTTACCGCATTTTGATATCCAAAGTAGTTTACGGGAACACCCATAATTCCTGTCATACATGAGTTGAAATAATCGGGCGAACCCGGGTTCCATGACTTCCATCCTATACAACTATCAATCTGTGAATGACTACTAGGGCAACTCGTATAATATTCAAAATCACCATTTGGCACATGGTTCTGCTGCCCAGGTACTAAAACAGGCAATAAGAGGACTAACAACAATGCCGATAGCAGGTACTTCATAAGATACAGGTTGTATATAAAAATACGCAATTTAATTGAATGCGTTCGCTTTTATATATTGTACACCTAATGCCAATTAACTCTATGAAGAAAATAACCTGCCTGTTGCTGCTGATGCCGTTTATCACTTCTGCCCGCGATTTTGGCAAGACAGATCGGACACCCCTACCAAATATGAAATAAGCATCCTTGGCGGCAGGGCATTGGATATGAAGTATAACTACAATTTTGTAGGTGCTCCGTGGAAGACTACATATGGCAGCGTTGCCTTTTATAGAAACTTTAATCGCTGGCAGTTAGGCCTGGGGTTCGAAACAGATATTACAATTCAGAAGCAAACTAATTACCCAAATACTGTAAACTATACACCATATTTACAATTCAACAGCACTTTTGAGGCAGGGCAAATCAGTTTTTACGCCGGACTGATGTTCGGTTATGTAAAAATGGCTCCGTATAAATATTCTGATGCAACCTACTCTACCGAAGCTGAAGCAAGTGGTATTGTGGGCGGTGGCCAGGCGGGTATTTTGCTTAAGGTGGCCGATTTTATGGCGCTCAACTTTGAAATTGGTACGCGGGTAAGCAATATAACATATATAAGGAGGAATGTTTCTTACGGAACTTTGGGCCCGGGTGTACCAAGGGAGACCCGGCATGAATATGCACAAGATTTTTTTTATATCCCTTTCAAAGCAGGCTTCCGCTTCAGGTTTTGATAATATATTCGGCTTTGTAGCATAAAATTTGTACTTTTGTCATAGTAAATAATGAGGTAAAACCATACATCTCTACCATGAACGTAATCAACACTAATATCAATGCCGGGTCATCCCGCCACCTCCCACCCCTAAAAATTTTATCCCGAAAATCAGGGAACAAAATGGAACATTTTATGTCAACTGCTCACAAACAAGGAGCTATGCAGCAGTAAAATACATATATCTCCGTTTCGCAACCAAAAATGGGAACAAAAATCACCCAAAATGTGCGAAAACAGGTTTGTTGTCAATGAAAACGACAACATTTGACAACAAAATGCAACAATTCATACAAAAAGTAGTCCCGTAAGTACGGGATTGGGGTTTATCTTTGCACCCTTATAGAATTTCATATTTATGCTTACCGCCAACCAGATAAGGCAACAGTTTTTAGATTTTTTCAGGGATAAAGGGCATGCCATTGTCCCCTCCGCACCTATTGTGGTCAAAAACGATCCTACCCTGCTGTTTACCAACGCAGGTATGAACCAGTTTAAAGACTACTTCCTGGGCAACAAGCCCGCCCCCAACAAGCGGGTGGCCAATACCCAGAAATGCCTGCGTGTAAGCGGCAAGCACAACGACCTGGAAGAGGTAGGCGTGGATACCTACCACCATACCATGTTCGAGATGCTGGGCAACTGGAGCTTTGGTGACTATTTTAAAGAACAGGCTATAGAATGGAGCTGGGAACTGCTGACGGATGTGTACAAGCTGGATAAAGACCGCCTGTATGTCACAGTGTTTGAAGGGGATGAGAAAGAAGGCCTGCCCCCGGCGAAAGTGGCCCTGCACACATGGAGGCAACTGGTGCCCGAAGAGCATATTGTATTTGGCAACAAGAAAGATAATTTCTGGGAAATGGGCGACACCGGCCCCTGCGGCCCTTGCAGCGAGATACATGTGGACCTGAGAAGCGACGAGGAAAGGAAACAGGTGCCCGGCCGCGACCTGGTGAACAAAGACCACCCGCAGGTAATAGAGATATGGAACAACGTCTTTATGATGTACAATCGTAAAAAAGACGGTACACTGGAAGAACTTGCTACCAAACACGTAGATACAGGCATGGGGCTGGAAAGGCTGGTGCGCGCATTGCAGGGCAAGAGCAGCAACTACGATACCGACCTGTTTACAGGCACCATAGCAGCAGTAGAGCAGATAACAGGCAGAAAGTACGGCAATACGGATAGTAAAGAAGATATCGCCTTCCGGGTAATAGCCGACCATATACGCGCCATAGCTTTCACCATAGCCGATGGGCAATTGCCATCCAATACGGGTGCTGGTTATGTAATCCGCCGCATATTGCGCAGGGCGGTCAGGTACTACTATTCTTACCTCGATTATAAACAACCCCTGCTCAACCAACTGATACCGCAATTAGGCAGGCAGTTTGAAAACGTATTCCCCGAGCTGCACAAACAGGAAGACCTGGTAACACGTGTAGTGAAGGAAGAAGAAGAAGCATTTTTGAGGACGCTGGACAAGGGGCTGAAGAAAGTAGATGAAATAACGAGTTCATCTACCACTACCGCTATACCCGGGGCGGTTGCTTTCGAGCTCAATGATACTTATGGCTTCCCTATAGACCTCACGGAACTGATAGCCCGCGAAAAAGGTTGGACGGTAGACCTCGCAGGCTTTGAAGCCGAACTAAAAAAACAAAAAGACCGCAGTCGTGCCGCTACAGCGCTGGATACCGAAGATTGGGTAATAGTAAACGAAGGCACGCATGTTGACTTTGTAGGTTACGACAGCCTGGAAGCAAAAGCACAGATACTGCGCTACCGAAAGGTAACCGGCAAAGGCAAAGAGTCTTACCAACTGGTGCTAGACAAAACACCTTTTTATGCCGAAAGCGGCGGCCAGGTAGGCGACAGGGGCGAACTGATGGTCGGTGGCGAAAAGATCTATATCACCGATACTAAAAAAGAGAACGACCTCATTATACATTTCACTACCAAAATACCCGCATCATTGCAGGGTGAGGTAACAGCTAAGGTGAACGAAAGCACCCGCCGCAATACCGAGATACACCACAGCGCCACCCACCTGCTGCACGCGGCACTGCGTACCGTATTGGGTACGCACGTAGCGCAAAAAGGCTCCTTGGTCAATGAAGAACACCTGCGTTTCGACTTCTCGCATTTCGCTAAGGTGACTGACGAAGAGCTGGCGCGGATAGAGGTAATGGTGAATGAAAAGATCAGGCAGAACCACCCCGTAATCATTAAAGAAATGCCTAAGGAAAAAGCTGTGGAAATGGGTGCTATGGCCCTCTTCGGCGAAAAGTATGCTGATGTAGTGCGTGTGGTGGTAATAGACCCCTCATACTCTATCGAGCTCTGCGGTGGTACACATGTCGGCAGCACAGGCCAGTTGGGCTTCTTCAAAATAAAGCACGAAACTGCGGTAGCGGCCGGTGTGCGCCGTATAGAAGCGGTAAGCGGCAAGGCGGCTGAAGAGTATATCAACGAAAACTTATCGTTGCTGCACCAACTGAAAGAAGCACTGAAAAACACCAAAGACCCGGTAAAGGCGATAGAAAAACTCTATGAAGAAAAAGCTCAGGTAGAAAAGCATGCTGAGATGCTGGAAGCCCGCCAACTGGTAGGCATACGCAACGAGGTACTGCGCAAAGACGAAGTAGTGGGTGATGTTACTTTTATAGCCGATATAGTAGAGGTTTCATCTGCCGATGCACTTAAAAAGCTGTGCTTCGATATCAAACACCATGTAAACGACCATGTGGTGGTATTGTGCAGCAACATAGGCGGCAAAGCTTTTGTAGCCGTAGGGGTAGATGACAAGGTGGTAGCCGCCAAAGGGCTGGATGCCAACAACATCATCAAACAGCAGGTAGCCCCGCTCATCAAAGGCGGCGGCGGCGGACAAAAGACGTTAGCCACTGCAGGCGGCCAGGACGTGAGCCAACTACAGGCTGTGATTGATGCGGTGAAAGTATTGTTGTAAGGGGTTTTCGGGCTTATCCACGCCTGTTAGTGAAATATCCACAGCGGGGTTTAAAAGTGCCCGAAACGAGTATCTTTGTTTGGAGTAAAACTATATTAGAAAAAGATGCGATTCATTGTAACATCCACGGCGTTATTGAAGAACCTGCAGCAGATAAGCGGGGTGATCAGCACCAACACGGTGTTGTCGGTATTAGAAGATTTTTTGTTTGAACTGAAGGGCAATACCCTCACACTTACCGCCACCGACCTGGAAACGATGATGCGCGTGCAGATGGACGTGAACGATGCCCAGGGCGAAGGCCGTATATGTATCCCGTCAAAAATACTGACCGAATACCTGAAGAACCTGCCCGAGCAGCCTATTACTTTCAACGTTAATGATAAGGACCTGTCTATCGAAATGTCCAGCGACGTAGGTAAGTACAAAATAGGTGGCGAAAAAGCGGACGATTTCCCGAAAGAACCCGCACCCGGCAATACTACCAATTTCAATATTTCATCTATTGCGGTTATTGAGAGCATCAACAAAACCCTCTTTGCTGTCAGCAACGATACCCTGCGCCCGGCTATGACGGGTGTATACTTTGAGTTGGCAAAGAACAGCCTCACCTTTGTATCTACCGATGCACACAGGCTGGTAAAGCTGAGCCGTACCGATATCAACTGCCCTAAGGAAGAAGGCTTCATCGTGCCGAAGAAACCATTGCAGCAACTGCGCGGCACATTACCTGCAGATGACACCCAACTGGAACTGTCATACAACAGCAGCCACCTGTTTGTAAAGAGCGATAAGCTGAGCATGAGCTGCCGCCTGATAGACGCCCGCTTCCCCGATTACAAAGCGGTAGTGCCTACGGACAACCCGTACAAGCTCACTATCAACCGCAACGATTTTATCAGCGCGTTGAAGCGTGTGAGCATATTCGCCAATAAAACAACCAACCAGGTGGTTTTAGACATAAATGGCAATTCCGTTACCATCAGCGCACAGGATATAGACTTCTCTTACGAGGGCAAGGAAACGCTCACCTGCCAGTACAAAGGCGAGGATATGAAGATAGCCTTCAACGCCAAGCTGATGATAGAAATGCTGGGCAATATGGACGGCGACGAAATACAGCTTGACCTGAGCACCCCTACCCGCGCAGGCATAGTTCGCCCGCTGGAAAAACTGGATAATGAAGACCTCCTCATGCTGCTGATGCCGCTGATGGTGGGCGTATAATATTTACTTCGATACTGACTAATAACAAAAGGGATGCCGTAGCATCCCTTTCATTTTGTCGTCCGGGTTTTAAGAACTGTTAATCCTTCTTCTGCTCCTTGGCCCAGCTGTCTTTCAGCGTCACCGTACGGTTGAAAACGGGCTTGCCGGGTGTGCTGTCCTTACTGTCTACGGTAAAGTAGCCCTTACGCAGGAACTGGAACTGGTCGCCGGGCTGTGCCTCTGCCAAGGCGGGTTCTATATATACCGCAGGCAGTACCTGCAGCGATTGTTCATTGATATAACTTTTGAAATCACCCTCTTCCGATGCCGGGTTCTCTACTTTGAACAGCCGGTCGTACAGGCGTACCTCTGCGGTACGTGCGGTAGATACATTCACCCAGTGTATAGTTCCTTTTACCTTCAGCCCGCTCGTGTCTTGCCCGCTCTTGCTTTCCGGTATATAGGTAGCTTGTATCTCAGTTACATTGCCACTATCGTCTTTGCTAAAGCCTGTACATTCTATGATATACGCACCTTTCAGGCGCACGGTCAGGCCCACACCCAGGCGGAAGAACTTCTTCGGTGGCTCTTCCATAAAGTCTTCACGCTCTATCCATACCTCCCGGCTGAAGGGCACTTTGCGGCTGCCTCCGTTCTCGTCTTCGGGGTTATTCTCCATATCCAGCTCTTCCGTCTGTCCTTCGGGGTAGTTGGTTATCACCAGCTTTACCGGGTCGAGCACAGCCATCATACGGCCGGCAGTTTTGTTCAACTGCTCACGTACGTGAAATTCCAGCACACCCAGGTCCACAACATTCTCGCGCTTGGCTATGCCTACTGTATCGCAGAAGTTAACAATAGCCTGTGCAGGATAGCCACGCCTGCGCATACCGCTGATAGTTGGCATGCGGGGGTCATCCCAGCCGGCCACATGTTTTTCATTTACGAGCTGCAATAGCTTGCGCTTACTCATTACAGTATAGCTCAGGTTGCGGCGGGCAAATTCGTATTGTTTTGATGGATAGATACCCAGCTTTTCTATAAACCAGTCGTATAGCGGACGATGGTGTATAAACTCCAGGGTACAAATGGAGTGAGTGATATGTTCAATACTATCGCTCTGTCCGTGCGCAAAGTCGTACATAGGATAGATACACCATTTATCGCCTGTGCGGTGATGGTGCGCGTGTTTGATGCGGTACATCAGGGGGTCGCGCAGCAGCAGGTTGGGGTGCGCCATATCTATCTTGGCACGCAGCACTTTTTCGCCATCTTTGTATTTGCCTTCCTTCATTTCTGCAAACAGTTGCAGGTTTTCTTCTATGCTGCGGTCGCGGTAAGGACTGTTCTTGCCTGGCTCAGTTGTACTGCCTTTCGTGGCTGCTATCTCTTCGGGGCTGCTGTCGTCCACATATGCCAGTCCTTTCTTTATCAGGTCTACGGCGAAGTTATATAAAGTGTCGAAGTAGTCGCTGGTATACAATGCCTCACCTTCCCATTCAAAACCCAGCCAGCGTATATCATTCATGATGCTATCCACGTATTCCGTATCCTCAGTTACAGGATTTGTATCATCGAAACGCAGGTTGCACTTACCACCATACTTTTTCGCAAGGCCAAAGTTGAGGCAGATAGACGAGGCGTGTCCTATATGCAGGTAGCCATTGGGCTCCGGCGGAAAACGGGTATGTATTTGTTCGTACCGTCCCTCGGCCAGGTGTTGTTCTATTATATCCTCAAGAAAGTTGAGTGACTTTTCTTCGCTCATAATGGGCAAAGATAATGGATTGCCTTCATTAGAAATGGCGGGTAATCCCGATTTCACCGAGGTACAAGTAATAGTGCAATGACGGGTTGGGTTTGTAGTACCTGAGGGAAGGGCCTGCGAAAAGAATGATCTTTTTACCAATACTTACTTCGGCTGTCACTTTTGCAATGGCTCCCATCGACAAATTCCTGTTTACAACCAGGTTGTCCCAGGGATCAATATTCAAGGTAAAATCGTTGGTATTATAATGCGTTTTGCCCGCAAATATCATTGCCGCACCTGCAGCAGGCACAATACTGACGTTCTTTAATAACCTCATCTCATAAGACAATAGTAAAGGGATAGCGGTGTTTTCGTTGTGCGCCATAATTTTCTCATAAAAACCCAATTGGTCATTACTATAAGCAAAACCTTTGTAAAAGCCTGTACGGAAAAACTCTACACCTGCGGACAACCGCCAACGGCGTATTTCATAGCCCAGCCCTGCATGAAGGTAATAGCTGCTTATATTGTCGTAGTTCGCCATACGATAATTGTTGTAGTCAAGTTTGACGTTTGCTGCAGACTGTCCCGCACCCGCACTAACAGAGGCGAAAAATTTTCCCTGCGCAAAAAGGGTGGTAGTAGTGAACATATACGCGGATAAGGCAATAAACTTTAATGTCATCTATGAATAGTTTCCGGCTTGTCTTATAATAACGAATGTGTTTAACAAAAAAGTATACCTCAGCTTGCCCGGGTTATCTTTATCTCCTTAAAACGAAAGAGGTGCTCAGTAAGCACCTCTTTATACTTTAGAAATATATCTTACAACTTGGTGAATCGCGAAGTAGCCAGGGTTTGCCCTGATTCGTCCTGCATTTCCACCAGGTAAATATCGGCTGGCAGTTTTGTTACATCTATTTTAGCTTCCACTCCTGTAGCCAGGTCGCCTGCTATGAGTGTCTTGCCGGTTTTGTCAACTACTCTATACTTCAGCGCTTTATTATGCTGGATATAGGTTGTTTTAATGTACAACTCGTTGCCGGCGGGGTTGGGGAACACCACCAGTTCATTGGCATTGGCCAGCCCCTGCACCGAAGCCGCCGGTGTAACGTATAATACCGCGAAGTCGCTGGTATCGCCAGGTGCGTTGCAAGAACTGGATGTACGTACCTCGCAGCGGAACTGGAAGCCGTCCTGGATACGGGTAACGCCGGATACCTTCAGCCTGTTGGTTTTTACCCCATTGTATATTCCTCCGTCATTTATATAGGAGAATGTATCATTAGCCGCTGCGGCTTGCCAGCGATATTTAGCAGCATTTCCGGTAGCCTGCACTTCAAACACCACGTCTTTCCCCTGTTCTGTAGTTATGTCCTGGGGCTGTACACCTACTTTGGGTATTGACAACACAGTAAGTCTTGTTTCATTAGATACCAGGGTATCGCAAATGCCGTCAATGATGCACCTGTACCTGATCCCATCCAGTGTATCGCCCGCACCGGTTATACGTAATACATTGCCCATAAGCATGTATGGCGGCTGTCCCGTTATCTCTTCAAAGACACGTGTTATGGGGTTATAGACCTGCCAGTGGTAGTTAATAATACCTCCCGTAGATTTCACCTCAATATCCTTCACGGCATTGATACAAGTCGTATCACTAGACCTTAACGGTTCTGCTTTTACCAACCCGTGCACGTTCAGCGATACGGTATCACTGGTATCTGCGCAGGCAGCTCCAGAACCCTTGCTAACCAGGCATCTGAATTGATAACCATCAAAAGTAGCGGGAGTGTTGTTTACTGACAAAGTATTGGTGGTGGCGCCCGCATAATGCGTACTATTGGTAACATCAAAAAATCCTGATCCTTCGTCAACCTGCCACTTATAAGAAGTGACGTCGGTAGCAGTTATCGCGAACGATGCCTGTTTGCTCTCACAAATAGTAACTGACGAAGGCTGCTGCGTAACCGCTGTGGAGCAGGTAGTATAATACATTTCTACCCTGCTTATCGAGCTGCTGGCCGGTTCGGTCCAGTAGTTGGCTATTCCAGTGCTGGTCATATTGCCCTGGTATCCGATCCTCGCCAGTGTTACAGAGTTGCCACCAATGTTCGTGGTCCCGGATACTGTTCCGTAAGAATTTACATTACCTGCCTGGCCTACAATACCTATCTTATCCCCGGCACTTATAGGGATATTCACCGCCTGGATAACACCGTTGGTAGCACCATACGTGATATGTAGTGTTGTAAAATTGGTAGAAGTTGTGGCATATACTACAGGAGTAACATCGTTTATCTTAAACACCTGAATATACTGCAGACCACTGCCGGCTTGCGAAGGCACACGCAATCCTGTTATGACAAAATCTGTAGGGGCTGTAAACCAGTACCCCCGGATATTGCCGGTATAAGTGCTGGCGTGATTGGGCAGCGGCATCATTGTTTGGGCGTCTGCATGAGTTATAGCCAGCAAAAGATTACAAGCTACAATTGCACATTGGGATATTCTCCTCATCATGTTGATTTCAATTTAATTTTTTTCGTATGTGTTTACTTTTACAGTGGTTTACCGAACATATGTCCCGGAAAGCACAATAAATTTAATTAATATTAATAATGATATGGGTATTTAATCGTATTTTAATCCGTTTAGGCTATTTTGTTCACAATATTTTTAACCGTCAGGTAAATAATATATACAATTATGATATGCATGACGTGATTGGGCAGGGTGGCATTCAGGTATCAACAGCTTTTTGGTTATATTTACTACCTATAAAAATGAATCAGGAAAGAGTATGATGAAGAATTTACTATGGCTGATTGGTAGTATACTGATAGGTTCTACTTGCGATGCGCAGATAGAGAATCCGGAGGCAGCTAAAAAATCAGCTTTTGTTGCAGCTAAAACTATGGACGAAGCCCTGATCAACCGACAGTATGATGATTACACAGCTTACAACCACCCGAAAGTCATAGAGCAGGTACCGGGCGGTCGTGACGGCATGGCTGTACAAATAGCAGAGCAGGTAAAAAACATTGAAGAAGCAGGGAATATCATCACTGCTATATGGCCACAAATGCCTGAAGTAATAGTAGATACCGCTGGTGAATGGCAGACAACTATGCAGCAATTCATGGAGTACCGCCTGCCTGACGGCAAAATAAAATCTGAAACGACAATAATCGGCATCTCCCCCGACAAGGGGAAAACCTGGTATTTCATAGATGCAGCCGGGCGCTCGCTAAAGGATGTTCAAGAAATATTTCCCACGCTGAGTTCGCAATTGGTAATTCCGCCGGCAAAGGAATCTGAGTTTACGCCAGACAAGTAATCATACAAGTTCCTCATACACTTTCATTACAGCGGCTGCGCATGCTTCGGGGGTAAAGTTGGCGGCATGAACCAAACCACGCTCTATCATTGAATGGCGTAATTCAGTTTTGCTCGCTACTTCCATTATTGCTTCGGCCATAGCCTCTTCATTGTAGGGGTCGATGTACCTGGCTGCATCTCCACCCGTTTCCGGCAAGCAGGATACATTAGAGGTAATAACAGGTAGCCTGCTCCAAAGCGCCTCAAGAACAGGTATGCCAAAGCCCTCGAATACAGAAGGGTATAGCATTAATGTAGCTGCCTGGTAAATAGCAGGCATGTCAGCACCCGCCACTCCATCCGGGCATTCACTCAGCCATATTACATGCTCTTCCAGCCCGTTTGCCCGGATGTAGCCTTTCACCGTTTGCATGTAATCTCCACCAGTGCCTATCACCACCAGCGGTATATCCAACTTGCCTTTTAATGCGTTCAGCGCTTTACACACTGTCAGCAGGTTCTTACGTTCTATCACGCTGCCTACGCTCAGCAGATATTCCTGCGGCAGGTTATATTTTACGCGTATGCGATACAGTTCTTCTTCGCTTACGGCCTGCGAAAAGGCTGGATTACAGCTTTGATAGCATACCTGTATATTTTTCTCCGGTACACCATAGTACTGCTGCAGGTCCATGCTTGTTTGGCGACTGATGGCTATCAACATATCAGCATGCAGTGCGGCGTAGCGGAACTTCTTGCGATATATCGCCACATCTACTGCCTTATATTGCTGCGGATAACGTTCAAATATCAGGTCGTGCATCGTTACTACGGTCCTGATACCGGTCTTTGGTAAGCCGACCGGAATTTCATGGCTAAGTCCATGATACAAATCGATGCAAAGTCTCGACAGGTCGTGACGCATGCCATTGCTACGCCATAGCGATGGGAATGGTTTATACATCCCCTTAGGGCGTTCAATATGTATATTACCTGACAACGGCGGTTGAAAAAGGGGGCTTGTCTTAGTAGCCATCAGGTAATACTCGTGTTGCGGATAACCGGCAAATAATGAATGCAGCAGGTTGCGGCTGTATTGGCCCAGCCCTGTGTTATTCAGAAACGCCCTCTTTGCATCAAAAGCTATGCGCATAACTCAAAGATAAACCCCAATACTTCTCCTAGCAAGTCGAAAACTGTTATGGCACTGCAGCGGGTATACTTCAAAAAATAATAGGTTGCATTTTATGAATGCAACCTATTCCATAATGTTATTTAAACTATTGCACTACTA
>DATCSV010000325.1:0-2335 GCA_036568285.1 Flavipsychrobacter sp.
GGTTGGCTGGTTAACGAAAAACATATACCTACAGCGTACCTGTCTCTCACTCGTGGAGATGGTGGCCAGAATATCCTGGGGCCACACCTGGGACCGGCCCTTGGCCTTATCCGCACACACGAATTACTGGAGGCCCGCAAGTTGGATGGCGGGGCAGGGCAATATTTTACCCGTGCTGTTGACTTCGGTTTTTCCAAAACATCAGAGGAGACATTCAAACACTGGAACGAAAAAACACTTACCGGTGATGTAGTATGGGTGATGAGGCAGTTTCGCCCCGATGTAGTGATATGCCGTTTCCCGCCCAATGCACAAGCAGGACATGGCCAGCATGCGGCTTCAGCCATCCTGGGGCATAAGGCGTTTATTGTAGCCGGCAGCAGCGAGGCTTACAAAGAACAATTCAAATACCTGAAGCCCTGGCAACCCAAACGTATATTATTCAATGCCTACCGCTTCGGCGACCGTAATACTACTACCGACAACCAGTTCAAACTGGAGGTGGGACAGTACAACAGCCTGCTGGGTATGGGGTATGGAGAACTGGCGGGTATCAGCCGCAGTATACACCGCAGCCAGGGTGCCGGTACGCGCAGTACACCCGGCGTGCAAACAGAATACCTGCAACTGGTAGATGGTGCACCTTTCGACTCTTCCATTTTCGATGGCATAGATATTACATGGGGCCGCGTGGGCAGAAAAGACATTGGTGAGAAGGTTGGTGCTATAATAGAAGGTTACGACTTTACACATCCTGAAAAAAGCCTTCCCGCATTGTTGTCATTGTACAAGGAGGTAAAGAGTATGGATGAGAATGAATGGAAATCGCGCAAGCTGCGGGAGATAAGGGACCTTATCCTGCATACATCCGGCTTTATGATGGAGATAATCACGGATGAGCCTGAAGTAGTGCGGGGCCAGAATGTTCCGTTTACTATCAACGCGATTGCCCGCAGCGGTAACGTTAAAGTGAAATTGCTGGACATAGAGTGCCTGGCCAGCGACACAGTCTGTCATCTTTTTATGCCTGCCGATGAGTTGGTGACCATCAAGCGCAGCATACGCATACCGGGAAATACGCCCTACACAGAACCATATTGGTTGTCTGCACCGCAGAAGGATGATGCCCACTATGCGATACCCAAACAGGAGTATCTGAGTTTGCCTAATACTCCTAACCAGTTGGTGGCAGCCACCCGGGTGCAGATAGGGGACGAAACCTTCCTTGTTGAGGTGCCGCTTTCTTATAAGACATTGGATGCCACACATGGCGACGTAGTAGAGCAATTGCGTGTAGTGCCGGCAATAACCCTGGAGTTTAATGAAGATATGTTGGCTATCGGCGCAGACGGTGACGTGTATGCTACGCTGCTACTGCATGTAAGCCAACCTGTGAATAAAGGAAAAATAGTGATCAATGGTACCGGTTTTACAGATACCGTGTCTGTATTCGAGGCGCAGCAGCCAGGTATTAAGGAAGTGCGTGTTGTTATTCCGGGGAGTAAGTTGAAATTCACCCATGGCAAGGCTGAGGTGTGGGCAAGTGCGGTGGTAGGCAAAGACGTGTACAATATGCAGCAGCACACAATAAAATACGAACACTTGCCAACACTGCAATACTATACCAGGCCCGTTGCATCGGTTGTGCAACAAAGCTGGCAATGGAAACAATTGAGTGTAGCATACATTGATGGTGCGGGAGATAACGTAGCCGAGGTATTACGTTTTGCCGGTATGAAGGTGGATATGCTGAAAGACGCGGATATCAACCAGGCTAACCTGGCAAAATACGATGCGGTAGTAGTAGGCATACGCGCTGTCAACGTAAACGAAAATGCGGACATCTGGATGCCCGAACTACTTCGCTATGCAGAAAACGGGGGCACAGTGGTGATGCAATACAACACCAATCACAGGCTCGAAACGGATGAGATAGGCCCATATCCTATAAAGTTAGGCCGGGGCCGTGTTACCGAAGAAGATGCTAAAGTAGGAATATTGGCAGGGGAACACCGCCTGCTTACCTATCCTAACATAATAACGCAGGATGATTTCGAAGGCTGGGTGCAGGAGCGTGGGCTCTATTTTGCCGAAGAGTGGGATGAACATTATACGCCTTTGTTCGTTATGAGCGACACCGGCGAACAACCATTGAAGGGTAGTACCCTCTACACCCCGTATGGCAAAGGACATTACATCTATACGTCCTTATCGTTTTTCAGGCAATTGCCGGCAGGTAATGTCGGAGCCATCAGGTTATTGCTTAACTTTATCGCGGTAGGAAAATAAAACATACTATGCCTGCAGTTGATGCCTTAATGTATAAAGTAAAAGT
>DATCSV010000326.1:0-3401 GCA_036568285.1 Flavipsychrobacter sp.
GTATAGGCGGATTCTTTAACACGGCACGTGCTATAGTTACACGCTGGCGCTCGCCACCACTCAACCTGGTACCCCTGTCGCCTACTATGGTTTCGTACTTGTCAGGTTTATTCAAAATGAAGTTGTGCGCATTGGCCACTTTCGCAGCTTCTTCCACTTGCTGTTGTGTAGCACTGCCGGTACCTAACGCAATATTGTTGAAGATGGTATCATTGAATAAAATGGGTTCCTGGTTAACTATCCCCATCAGCTTGCGCAGTTCGCCCAGCTTATATTCTTTAATGTTTACACCGTCTATCAATACCTCGCCTGCGGTTACATCATGAAAACGGGGCACCAGGTCGGCCAATGTAGATTTCCCCGCACCTGACGAGCCTACCAGCGCCACCATCTTTCCCTTCCTGATGGTCAGATTTATGCCATCCAGTATCTTCTTGTTACCATATGAGAAGTGCACATTCTTCAGCTCAATAGCATCATTGAAGCCATCGATATTTTTGGCATTCGGTAGTTCTTTAATGGTATTTTCCGTATTCAGGAATTGTTCAATTCTGGCCACGGCTGCTGAACCTTTCTGGATATTGTAAAAGGCGGTAGAGAGGTTTTTAATTGGGTTAATAATTTGGTAGAACAAGCCTATAAACATGATGAAGAAAGGCCCGGTAAGCGATGTGTCGCCGGAAAATATCAGCTTGCCGCCATACCATAGTATAATGCAGACAACGATTATCCCCATTGTTTCTGACAAGGGTGAACTCAGGTCGCGCCGCATAGCTATTTTGTTTTTCAGGCGGAAGATCAGGTTATTGATCTGAGTAAAACGCAACTGCTGGTGCTTCTCCGCATTGAAGGCTTTTACCACACGCATGCCCACCAATGTTTCGTCAATTACACCCAGCACATGCCCCAGTTGCTCCTGCGCTTCGCCCGACGGTTTCTTCAACGACTTACCAATGCGCCCGATTATCAAACCGGATATTGGCAGTAGTATCAACAGGAATAGCGTCAGCTGCGGACTGATAACTACCATAGATATCAATGTAATAATGATAGTCAATGGTTCACGTATAAAGGTTTCCAGCACGTTCATGATAGACACCTCTACCTCGTTGATGTCATTGGTCATCTTCGATATCAGGTCGCCTTTACGCTCTTCGTTAAAAAATCCGATAGGCAAAGAGAGTGCTTTCATAAACATCTCGTTGCGTAGCTTACGTATTACCGCATTGCGTATGGGGTTCAGTATGTTCAGCGATGTGTATACGAACAGGTTCTTCAATATAGTGAATACCACTACTATCAGTACGCTGTAAGTGAGGGCTGTTAGCTTATCATATTCCAATATGGTCTGGTTAACCGCATTGATAATATCACTGACGATGCCCTTGTTTTTAGACGGTTCGCTCACACCTTCAAACAGCACCTGCAATACAGGCGCCAGCATGGTAAACGAAAACAACGAAAAGACAACCGCAAGCAGGCTGGTAAAGAAATAGAGGATAATTCTATTCTGAAACCCTGCGAGGTGCTTGAGTAAAGGGGCAATTTTCTTCATAAGCTTATTCTATCGTCCAGGATACGCCGCCATCCTTTTCGTCTTTTAACAAAACACCGTTCTCCGCCAGTTTATTGCGTATCAGGTCAGATGTTGCATAATCCTTTCTTGCTTTCGCATCCTTGCGTATCTCCGCCAGCAACGACAACACCTTGTCCAGTTTGCCATCCTGCTGCACCTGCAACGGTTGCATACCCAGTATGTCTACCAGGTAGGTTTTGAAGGTATCCAGCATCAACTGATGTGTTGCAGATGAGAGTGCCCCGGCTTTTATCTGCCCGCTCTTCAGGCTGTTGATGATCGGCGCCAGTTCAAACAGGTTGGCCAGCACCTTAGCGGTGTTGAAATCATCATTCATAAAGTCAGCACATTCACTGCAAAAGCGTGTAACCTTTTCGTCCAGTTCTTTATCAGCAGCAGCGGCACCAGGCACAGGCAGTTTCTGCAATACCTCGTATGTCTCCCACAAGCGGCGGAAGGCTTTCTCTGATGCCTGCAGTGCCTCATTGGAAAAATCCAGCGTGCTGCGGTAATGCGTCTGAAGGATATAGAAACGCACGACCATAGGATGATATGATTGCTCCAGCAAAGGATGGTCTCCACTGAACAACTCTGTTATCTTAATAACATTATTGTAGCTTTTCCCCATCTTTTTGCCATTGATGGTTATCATATTATTGTGCATCCAGTAGCGTACAGGCGCGCAGCCATGTGCTATGGTAGACTGTGCTATTTCGCTCTCGTGGTGCGGAAACTGCAGGTCCATACCGCCGCCGTGTATATCAAATACTTCGCCCAGGTACTTACTGCTCATAGCCGAGCACTCGATGTGCCAACCCGGAAAACCTTCGCCCCAGGGGCTGGCCCAGCGCATAATATGCTCGGGCGGTGCCTTCTTCCACAGTGCAAAGTCTACTTTATTCCTTTTCTCATCCTGCCCGTCCAGGTCGCGGGTGGTTTCCAGCAGTTCATCTATTTTACGTCCGGACAATTTGCCATAAGGGTACTTCTCCGCATATTTCTTTACGTCAAAATATACTGAGCCGTTCACCTCGTAAGCATAACCCTTATCGATGATATCCTGTATCATTTGTATCTGCTCTATCACATGCCCGGTGGCTGTAGGCTCTATATTCGGCTCTATATTGTTGAACAGGCGCATACCCCAGTGAAACAAGTTGGTATATTTTTGTACCAGTTCCATAGGCTCCAGCCTTTCCAGGTGTGCTTTCTCCGCTACTTTATCCACTGCTTCCCGGCCTTCTTCTTCAAAATGCCCTGCATCGGTGATATTACGTACATAACGCACTTTGTAGCCCAGGTGATTCAGGTAACGATACACCACATCGAACGTAATATAAGGACGGGCATGGCCCAGGTGCGACTCACCCGATACCGTAGGACCGCACACATACAGTCCCGCATGGCCGGGTACCGAGGGTACAAACTTTTCTTTCTCTCGTGTATATGAATTGTAAATGTGTAACTCTGACATATGGCAAAATAAACGTAAAAATACGGCTTAGCCCTGAGCCTTTGGTTTTATTTCAAAATTCGCAATAACGGGGTTGTGGTCTGACAGGGGGGTATACGGAGACCTATAGCCAATACAGCGCAGTACAGACGGGTCATAAAAGATGTAGTCAATCCTGAGCGTAGGTGACAGGCGGCTGTAGGTGCGGCCTAAACCACTCCCTCGTTGCAGAAAGGCATCCTTCAGCCCCTTGCTGATACTGGTATAGGTGTACGACCCCGGCAGATCATTCAGATCGCCGCAAATAACCACGGGGTATGGGCTGGTGTCGATAATATCCCGCGCTACTTTTGCTTCCCGGGCACGGCGAAG
>DATCSV010000327.1:0-10177 GCA_036568285.1 Flavipsychrobacter sp.
ATGATGGAAGAAGGCATAGCTGATATGGCGACCATTGATTGGGCTATGACGGAAATCGGTGGTTTTAAAATGGGGCCGTTTACACTTACCGACTATATCGGCCACGATGTAAACTATGTGGTGACAGAAACCGTATTTCAATCCTTCTTTTACGACCCTCGTTATAAACCATCCTTCTCGCAAAAACGACTGCTGGAAGCGGGATGGCTGGGGCGTAAGTCGGGACGAGGGTTCTATAATTATGCTGAAGGCGCTACACAACCCGAAGCGAATAAAGATACCGCATTGGGCAACCTTATAACAGAGCGTGTAATAGCTATGCTCATCAATGAAGCGGTGGATGCACTGCACCTGAATATAGCCTCCGCACAAGACCTGGAACTGGCTATGACCAAAGGAGTGAACTACCCTAAAGGGTTATTGCAATGGTGCGATGAATGGGGTGCGGATAAATGCCTGAATATACTGGACGGGCTGTATAACGAATACCACGAAGACCGATACCGCGCCAGTGTGTTGCTACGCATGATGGCTGCGGAAAAGAAGAAGTTTATCAACTGATAAGCACTACTGCGCGAGTTCGTCGCATTTTTTCACTTCCGGGTCGTTGATCACATCGGTGATGTTTTCCATTGCCTCAGCGAAGTTGGGGTGTTTCTCCATGATCTTCTCCAGGCGGCAGTCGCACATTTTTTGCGCTTTGTCTTCAGGCGTGCCATTATCCTTTGCTGTCTTCATACAGGCCTGTACAAACATATCCCTTGCATCGCTATCCCAGGTGTTTTCGCAGGCGCTGAGGAATGGGAGTAATATCATCAATAGCAAAAACTTTTTCATACTATGTGGTTTTAATATACAGGAACAATTGTCCTTCATTTTTGTTAGATTGTATGAAAGTTACAACTTATGCTTAAAATAACGATACTATATGGCGCTATCCGCGAAGGAAGACTAAGTATACGTGCTGCTAAGGCCGTAGATAAAGCCCTGCGCGACAGCGGAAAGGCCGAAGTTACCTTTATAGATGTAAAAGAATATAACCTGCCCCTGATGGAAAACCGGCTGAAGGATATGGAAGACCCCATACCCGATGTAGCCAAAGTTGGCAAAATGATTGAAGATGCTGATGGAATCATATTCGTGACTCCTGAGTATAATAACAGCTACAGTGGCCCATTGAAAAATACGGTTGACTACTACACTAAAGAATGGGGTAAAAAACCCATTGGTATAGTTTGCGGTTCCAATGGTAAACAAGGTGGCATCAACGCATCTAACCTGTTGCAACTATTAGTGCTGGCTATTGGTGCCTTCCCTATGCCCCGCAAGCTGCTGGTGCCGGAGCTGGACAAATCGCTGGACGAGAACGGCATTCCACAGAACGAAACCATGGCAAACAACCTGGACAGGTTTGTTAAGGAATATTTATGGTTTGCTGAAGCTATCGTTAATCACAAAAAGAAGGACCAATAATTTTCATTTAGCCGTTCGTGCTAGCTTTGTTTCCCTTATTTTTGCACCCCGATGAATTTGCAGGTGCTGCAGGGTTTATATCAGAATGATATCCGCATAAAACAAATTGCGGCCGGCATCTCATTGTCCGAACCGAAGATAAGGGTGACATTATCCAACCTGCGCGGGTCTTCCATCAACTTTATAGGCACGGCGGTATGGCAGCTCAGCGATGCCAACCATGTGTTTATACTCAATGACCGTGAAGAAGCGGCCTATTTTCACAACGACCTGGAACACCTGACCGGCGCGCTGGATATCTGTTATTTCCCGGATTCTTTTAAAAAAGCAGGCAGTTACAACGAGCTAAACGCCAGCCACGTAATGCTGCGCACCGAGGCCCTGACCAAATTCAGCAAGAAAGAAACTCGGAAGAAGGTACTGGTGACCTACCCGGAAGCGCTGTTTGAGAAAGTAGTGAACCCCAATACATTGTCGGGCAATATGATCAGCATCAAGGTGGGTGAAAACCTGGCTATTGATGAACTGCTGCAAGGCTTTGTAAAACTCGGTTTCCGCAAAGAGGATTTCGTGTATGAGCCGGGGCAGTTTGCCATGCGGGGCGGTATACTGGATATATACTCTTTCGGCAACGAACACCCCTACCGCATAGAGTTGTTTGGCAACGAGGTGGACAGCATACGGTTGTTTAATCCTGAAACACAGCTTTCGGAGCGTAAGCTGTTGCAGGTATCCATAATACCCAATGTAGAAACCAGGTTTGAATCCACTGAGAAAATATCCCTGCTGGACTTCCTGCCGGAAAACACGGTGATATGGGCGAAGGATTTCGACTTCACACTCGGCAAGCTGGGCAAGATGGAAAACGAATTGCCCGATGTAATAGAACTGAGTGATATTGCCATAGACCACGAAGAATCGTGGTTGAAGAAACTGACCAAAGAAGATTTTGAAACTACGGAAACATGGTTGCCCGCGCTCAGGCAAAGGCATTTGATAGAGTGGTACAATAACTCGCTGGGCAAACTAACCGGTGATGAAGTAACCGCCGCTTTGCAGTTTGCCACAGAAGAGCAGCCGGTGTTCAACAGGCAGTTCAACCTGCTGATAGAAGACCTGCAAAAACGCATAGGGCAGAAATACGAGGCATTCATTTTTGCGGAGAACCCCAAGCAGACAGAAAGGCTGAGAAGTATATTTGAAGACCTGAACGCCAATATCAATTTTATACCTATCCCCCGTGCCATCAGCAATGGTTTTGTTGATCACGAAAAGAAAATACTCTGCTATACCGACCACCAGATATTTCAACGCTACCATAAGTACAATGTAAAACAGGCTTATACCAAGGGTAAGGCGATAACCATGCGTGCCCTGCGCGAATTGCAGCCCGGAGATTTCGTGACGCATATAGACCATGGTGTGGGTGTGTACAGCGGCCTGCAAAAGATAGACGTAAACGGCAATATGCAGGAGGCTGTGCGCATCATATACCGCGACAATGACGTGCTATATGTGAACATCAACTCCCTGCATAAGATAAGTAAGTACACAGGTAAAGAAGGTACAAAGCCCAAGGTAAACAAACTGGGCAGCGAGGCATGGCAGAAGCTGAAGAACAAGACCAAGAAGCAGGTAAAAGACATTGCCACCGACCTGATAAAACTCTATGCCCGCCGTAAAGCATCTTCAGGATTTACTTTCACCCCAGATAGTTATTTGCAGACAGAGCTGGAAGCATCATTCTTTTACGAAGATACCCCTGACCAGAGCAAGGCTACAGCTGATGTGAAGCGCGATATGGAAGCACCATCGCCGATGGACAGGTTGGTGTGCGGCGATGTGGGTTTTGGTAAAACAGAAGTGGCTATACGTGCAGCGTTTAAGGCTGTGGCTGATAACAAGCAGGTGGCCATACTGGTGCCTACTACCATCCTGGCTTTCCAGCACTACCAGACATTTAAAGAGCGGCTGGCGGATTTCCCTTGCACTGTTGATTACCTCAACCGTTTCAAATCGGCGAAAGAAAAAACAGAAACCCTGAAGAAGCTGGCGGATGGCCAGATAGACATCATTATCGGTACACACGGCATACTCGGCAAGAATGTCAAGTTCAAAGACCTGGGCCTGCTTGTAATAGATGAAGAACAGAAATTTGGTGTAGCGGCCAAAGAAAAGCTGCGTGAACTGAGGGCAAATGTGGATACGCTCACGCTTACCGCTACACCTATACCACGTACACTGCAGTTCTCGCTGATGAATGCGCGCGACCTGAGCATCATGAACACACCACCACCCAACCGCCAGCCTGTACAGACGGAAGTAATGGTGTTTGACGAATACGCCATACGCGATGCGCTGTATTACGAAACCGAGCGTGGCGGCCAGGTGTATTTCATCCACAACCGTGTGCAGAGTCTGCCTGAAATGGTTACGCTGTTGCGCAACCTCTGTCCCGACCTGTCTATCGGCATGGCGCATGGACAATTGGAAGGGCATAAACTGGAAAAAGCGCTACTTGATTTTATAGAACAGCGTTACGATGTACTGTGCTGTACCAACATAGTAGAAAGTGGTGTGGACATACCTAATGCCAATACCATTATCATTAACAACGCCCACCAGTTCGGGTTAAGTGATTTGCACCAGTTGCGCGGTCGTGTGGGGCGAAGCAATAAAAAAGCATTCTGCTACCTGATTGCACCACCTAAGAGCACGCTGCCTGACGATAGCCGCAAAAGGCTGGAAACACTGGAGCAATTCAACGAGCTGGGCAGCGGTTTCCAGATAGCCATGCGCGACCTGGATATACGTGGCGCGGGTAACCTTTTGGGCGGCGAGCAGAGCGGTTTTATAGCAGAGATAGGCTTTGAAATGTACCAGAAGATACTGGCCGAAGCTATACGTGAGTTGAAACGCACCGACTTTAAAGATGTATTTGCTGAAGAGCTGGAGCGCAAGAAAGACTTCGTAGCTGATTGTACCATAGATACAGACCTGGAGATACTGATACCCGAAAGCTACGTAGATAATATCACCGAAAGGCTATCGCTATATACACAGTTGGACGACCTGGAAGAAGACAGTGAACTGGAGCAATTCGCTACAGAACTGACTGACCGCTTCGGTCCGATACCACCACAGGTACGGGAGTTGCTGACCACCATAAGCAGCCGTTGGCTGGCCAAAGAACTGGGCTTTGAAAAACTGATATTGAAGAACAAGCAACTGCGCCTGTATTTCATCAGCGACCCCGATTCTGCCTACTTCGAATCTGTAACGTTTAATACCATACTTGACTTCATACAAAAGAGCGTCAACAACGCCAGGCTAAAGCAGGTGGGCAAAAACTTCATGCTGGTGGTAGATAACATAAAGAGTATGGCAGATGTACACAACTTCCTCAGCAGGGCCACACAAGCCATACAAAAGCCCGTAAGCTAATTGTGTATATGGATATTTGATTTATATCCTGCTTTGTGTACTTTTAAAACGTATTATCCCCACTTAGCAAGGTATGATAAAAATAGTCATAGCCGACGACCATCATATATTATTAGATGGACTCAAAGCCATGCTGGAAAAACAGCAGGACATAGAAGTGTCGGCTGTATATGACAACGGCCAGGCATTGCTGGACGACCTACTCAAAATACAACCCGACCTTGCCTTGGTAGACATCAATATGCCCGGCATGCAGGGGCCGGAACTCACTCAGAAAATAAAGGAACTGAACCCGGCAGTACATGTTATCACCTTATCCATGTACGACGATGCGGGGCATATCATGGAAATGATAGAGGCGGGCGTATCCGGCTACCTGCTGAAGAACGTGAATGACAAAGAATTGATAGAAGCCATTACACAGGTGAATGCGGGTAAGATGTACTTCTCCTCGGAAGTGTCGCAAAAGCTCACCGGCCTGGTAATGCAGCAGCAACGTAAGCTGGAACAACCGGCAAAGCCTAAACTCACCGAGCGCGAACTGGAGATACTGAAACTGATATCCAACGAACACAGCAACGCAGAAATTGCTGAAATGCTCTTCATCAGCGAGCGTACGGTAGAAACCCACCGCAAAAACATGCTGCGTAAAACCAATAATAAGACTATAGTAGGTCTGCTGAAATACGCGATAGAGAACCAGCTCGTCTGACATCCGTACCAGCACGTAGACAAATATACCCCTTGCCTTGTATATCATCTTTTTTGTTGTGTAGATACTTTTGTTCCCTAAACTGATAAGTTCTCTTTACAACAAAATTTATGAAAATGAAAAAGCTATTCAAATTTACAATTCCGGTGCTGGCTATAATGCTCGGTGTAGCATCCTGCGACAAAGGCACTACTACAACTACGCCAACCACACCTAACACACCTACTCCTTCAACACCCTCAGCCCCTACCCCTATGACGCCCGGTGTAGGTACAGGCGGCAACTACTGGGGCGTTATGGTAGCATTAAAAATGCAATTTTCTTACGCTGTTACAGGTGCTCCATTCCCCGTAAGCATAGACTATGATATGGGCCTGGCCAATTTTTATAACGGAGCCGGCTCAAGTACACTGGTAGACGCGGGTACTGTTTCTATCAACAGTAACAACCTGGAGAAGCAAAGCAGCGGTAGCTATTACCTGAGTGCCACTACAGGTTTGACTCCCTCTACTCTGGGCCTTACCAGCGGCGTGCAGTGGCAGGTAGCAGGCGGTAACGGAATACCTTCTATCAATTATAACCACTCGGGTTCATTCCCCGGCTACAGTGGTACGCTACCATCTGAAATCAACCGTTCTCAAGACCTGGTAATTGACCTGGGTTCTGATGTAACAGGTGCGGACTCAGTGTACGTAGTGATCATCACCTCGAACAAGCAGATAATTAAAGCATACGACGGTAGTCCAGCCCCTGCTAAAGCTACTATCACTGCTGCAGAACTGGGTGCATTACCTGCAGTATCTGACAATACAGCCTACCTGGAAGTAGTTCCCTTCACATACAAAACGCCTACCATTAGCGGCAAGCAATTTGTTTCGATAAAAGAAACAGCAGCTGTAACATCGGTAACTATCAAGTAACACAGGACATATAGATGCACTATCTGATTTTGTAGAAAACGGATAGTGGATTTATCCGAAAAGAGGGCTCCATATGGAGCCCTCTTCGTTATAGTTTAATTATGTCGTCTGTCT
Organism: Flavipsychrobacter sp.; assembly: GCA_036568285.1. Taxonomy (GTDB): domain Bacteria; phylum Bacteroidota; class Bacteroidia; order Chitinophagales; family Chitinophagaceae; genus UBA5543. The sequence continues at coordinate 6,664 of DATCSV010000327.1, forward strand.
TTCGGTCGTAGAAATGATATTCAGTAATGGGTGAGTTATTATCGGTAACTATCTTCACTTTTACTTTGTACTTCCAATACCACTTCCACTGTATGGAGTTGAAAAAATTTCCTTTGGTGAGGTAAGCGCTCATAATAGGGTGCACATGCAGCGATAACTGGCGGTGGCCTTGATTGATGAGGTAGTTCAGGTCTTTTTCAATATCATCTGCCAGCAATATCGACGGGCCAATTTTACCTGTCCCCCTGCAGGTAGGGCATATCTCCGCGGTGGAGATATTCAGCTCCGGCCTCAGGCGCTGGCGTGTTATCTGCATCAGCCCGAACTTAGATACCGGCAGTATAGTATGCCTGGCACGGTCAGTACTCATAAACTTCTCCATAGCCTCATGAATCTGCTTTTTGTTATTCGGCAGTTTCATGTCTATAAAGTCGATGATAATGATACCACCCAGGTCGCGCAGGCGCATCTGGCGGGCTATTTCTTCAGCGGCCTCCAGGTTGGTCACCAGTGCGTTCTGCTCCTGCCCCATCTCTGCACTGCGTGTACCGCTGTTCACGTCTATTACGTGCAGGGCTTCCGTATGTTCTATTATCAGGTATGCTCCGCTGGAAAGGTTCACAGTTTTTCCGAAGGAGGCCTTCACCTGCTTGGTAATGCCATACTGGTCGAATACATTGGTGCCACCGTTGTGAAAGCTCACAATTTCTTCCTGCTCCGGCGCTATACGTGCAATGTAATCCTTGGTTTCAGAATGCAGTTTCTTATCGTTCACCACCACCTTCTGAAAGCTCTCGCTCAGCAGGTCGCGCAGTATAGATGTGGTCTTATCCTGTTCTCCCATGATGAGCTTAGGCGCTTTCGAGCCTTTCAGGTTATCCTGGATGTTCTGCCACATCTTGGTCAGCTCCATCACATCGTTGTGCAGCTCGGCGGTATTCTTGCCTTCTGCAGCCGTACGTACTATCACGCCAAAGTTCTTCGGCTTGATGGCTTCCACAGTGCGTTGCAACCGCTTGCGTTCGTCAGCAGAATGTATTTTGCGGGAAATGGCTACCACATCATTGAAGGGGGTCATTACCACAAAACGCCCCGGCAGCGATATTTCGCAGCTCAGGCGCGGGCCTTTGTTAGATATAGGCTCTTTAAGCACCTGTACCAGTATCTCAGGTTTGTGGTTGACCACTTCGGTTATCTTACCGTTCTTTAATATTTCAGCTTCGTTTTTGAACTTGCCGAAATCCGTACCCCAGTTTGTATTTCCTTCCAGCGATAATTTCGAGAATTTCATCAGTGAACGGAAGTAGGGGCTCAGGTCGGTATAATGCAGGAAAGCGTCTTTTTCATAGCCCACATCCACGAAGGCGGCATTGAGGCCGGGCATAAGCTTTTTCACTTTGCCCAGGTACAGGTCGCCCACGGCAAAGTTGTTTTGCCCCTTTTCAAAGTGGAGCTCAACCAGCTTCTTATCTTCCAACAGGGCTATTTCTACGCCATCTGCAGAAGAATTGATAATCAGTTCTTTGTTCATGTGTCCGTCGTTTATCCGGCCATACCAGCACTATGCCTGCGTGGTAGCAGGCACACCTTCTCATAACTTCTTGTATACAGAGGGAACATTAATAACAAAACCCTACATCTGTTAATATGTACTTGCGTACATACTAAGAGATGTAAGGAAATGTTCAGAAGTTAACAGGAAACCGGCAATGGCCGGTATGCCCCGCATTATTTCTTCTTCTTATGACGGTTCTTTCTCAGGCGTTTTTTACGCTTATGCGTAGCTATTTTATGTCTTTTCCTTTTTTTACCGCAAGGCATAAGTTTAAATTTTTTAGTTATTTAAATGATTTTATATACTCATCAATCTCTTTGCTGAAGGTAGGATTGTTGATGATCCTTTTGCATTCCTCCAGCAATTCAATAGCTTTTTGCTTGTTTCCTTTACTCTTATATACTTCTGCCAGAAAATATAGGGCTTCTGTATTTTCAGGCTCTATGCTCAATACCTTTTCAAACCTCTCCTGTGCCTTGTCCATTTGCCCCGAACGGATGGACAGTTGTCCCAACATCAGGTTGGCCTGTATGTGGTCGGGCTGCTCGCGCGTAATGCCCAGTAACAACTGTATTCCCTGCATCGGTTGACTCGTGCCATCTATATAGGCGCCGGCCAGTGCCATTTTTACCGTATCATTATCCGGGTTTACTTCCAGGCTTTGCTCGTAGGCAGCTATTGCCTGCTGAGCCGCCCAGGCCCTTACCGATGGCGATTCAGCACTGCGTAACAGCTCTGAATTCAATCGGGCTGCAAAGTTCAGGCTTTTTTCTGAATTATCCAACTTTGCTGCTTCTGTGTAGTAATAAGCTGCCTGGGGCATTTGTTTATGCTCCTGCCATATCTGCGCCACCTGTTTATAAACTTCCACCTTTTCGGCCTTGCTTGCTGAGGCATCTACCTTGGCCAGCAGAGCATCTATCTCCTCAGCTGCGTGTTCGTGCAATTGAGCTTTTCCTGCGGAAAGTATGGAATCTACAGAAGCGGGTGCAACGGCGGTATGTTGTCCTGCATCTGCGGGGGTGGCAGCTTGTTGTTGTTCACCCGGTTGTTTGGGTGGCACAGTGTTAACTCCCCAATATAAGACGGCCACAAGCGCCGCCGCTACCAGTATTGTTATATAATGACTTTTACGCAAGAAATATTAATTTTTGCGCAAAGCTACGAAGAAGGCTTGAGAACGGCCTGTATTATTCATTATCATCATCGTGGTCCTTGCTTTCGGAGAGATCATGCGTTGAGGTCTTGACGGCATGTACAAACTCCTTAGCAGGTTTAAAGGCCGGTATAAAGTGCTCGGGTATTTCTACGGCGATGTTCTTCTTTATATTCCGGCCTATTTTGGCAGCCCTCTTTTTTAGTATAAAACTGCCAAAACCGCGAACGTAAACAGGCTCGCCTTCTATCAGGGAAGTTTTTACCTCTTTGAAGAAAGCCTCGAGTGCAACAAGAATATCCACCTTTGGGATACCTGTCTTTTCGGCAATACTGTTTACTACATCGGCTTTTCTCATAATATCTTATTTAGAAAAGTGTAAAAATTTATTTTAGGCATGGGCACAATTAGTGCCAATTTACAAAGTCTTTTTCTTAATTCGGTATATAAATATAATACAACAATCCGTTTTTTTATATGTAGTACTGCATTATTCTAATATTAAATAACTGATTAAGTACCAATAATATAACTCTTTTTTTGCGAAAAACTCTTAATCATTTACATATTATCAATTAAACAAAGGATAGTCATATAAGTTCAATCGCTTACTTATAGCATGTTTCGATGTATCTGTATGAACAAACGGGGTAGGCACGGTTCATTTTATTAGCCTGCCTGGCGTACATTTGCTATGCTACAAAAATTCAGGTCTTGCAGGAAGAAAATAAGCGCAAAGCCGTAGCCCGGTGGCTGCTGGCAGGGGTATTAATGATAGTGGTGCAGGTGCTGCTGGGGGGCGT
>DATCSV010000328.1:0-3196 GCA_036568285.1 Flavipsychrobacter sp.
GTGGTAAGAGCGGCAGGCACTCAGAACACCTGCGGTATATACTGGCCGATCTGCAGTTTATACAGCGTGCATATCCGGGTATGACCTGGTAGGCATTTGCGCGGATTACCACTATATTTACGCTACTTACCAGCAAACATGCTTTGAATAACAAACTATCATGTGCCATAGTATTACCTTGTTACAACCCACAGCCTGGCTGGGCAGCAAGAGTTATTGAGCAGTACATTGCCATACAAGCACGCCTGCAGGTTAGTGTTGAAATAATATTGGTAAACGATGGTAGCGTACCCGGGATTCCGGCCGCTGACATACAAAAGCTACAGCAGCACATACCTTCGTTCCATTATATTACTTACGATGAAAATAAAGGTAAGGGCTATGCACTGCGGACGGGTGTTGCAGATGCTCAGTCTGATATAATTATTTATACCGACATTGATTTTCCGTACGCCGTTGACAGCCTGGTGGCGGTGTACAACGCGTTGGACAGTGAAGGGTATGATGCGGCCCCGGGTATCAAGGATAAAAATTACTATGCTAAGGTGCCTGTACTGCGCAGGTATATTTCGCAAGCGCTAAGGTTTATGATAGCCGCATTCTTCCGTATCCCGGTTACTGATACTCAGTGCGGGCTGAAAGGATTTAAAAGAGATGTACAACCTGTCTTCCTCTCTACTACCATAGACAGGTACCTCTTTGACCTGGAATTTATCATGTTGCTTTACAGGAAAAAATACAAGGTAAAACCCGTGCCGGTATCACTGAATGACAATGTGATATTCAGGCGCATGAATTATAAACTGTTGCTGCCGGAATTGGTCAATTTCCTCAAAATTGTAATGAGAAAATAATGAACAACCGGAAACATATATGGACGCTGCTGGCCATGATTGTGGCATTGGCCGCTACTTGCTATGTTTTCCGCGGCATATTGCACGACCCTGCACATATAGTACATGAGCTGGGCGGCGATGGCATGAAGAATTATTACGCATTTATATCACATTCCCTGTATGGGCATGGCTGGTGGTTCAAGGGCATGAACTATCCCTACGGGGAGCATATCATGTTCGTAGACGGGCAGCCCATACTCACGGTTACACTCAGTTGGTTGCACCAATGGTGGCAGTTCACACCCGAAAACCTGAACGTCGTTTTAAACCTGTTGATGACACTCGCCTTCTTCCTGGGTATTGTGTATGTCTACAAAATATTGGTACGGCTCGGTGTAGCGCCCATATGGGCCATGCTATTCGCTCCGCTCATCATCACGGTGTCTATGCAGAATTTCAGGGTATTCGGGCTGTACGGCCTCAGCTATGCCTGCGTGATACCGATGATGTTCTACTGGTTTCTTCATTATCATGATAGCGGAAAGAAGAAATATATGCTATACCTGTTGGCCATGGCTTGTATTGTCATGTTCCTGCACCCGTACCAACTGGCATTGATATTAATATGGTCTGCCTTATACATAGTAGGGTACTGGTTCATGACACCTCTGTCTCCTAAAAACAGGCTGCGCCATATCGTCCCGGTTGCCCTGGTATTGGTTTGTTCTTTCATTGTATTGAAATCAGTACTTGCAGCTACTGATCACGTAACTGACAGACCTGAATATCCGCACGGTTTGTTGAGTTATGGCACAACATGCATTGATATTTTTACCAATGCGCATAGCCCATACTGGACCTGGATGCAGAAAAAAGGATTAGTTACCGGCGAGATAGGTGGAGATGCGCAAAGCTATGCCTATACAGGTGTAGCTGCTATACTTGTCACTTCGGTTGTTATTATTACTCTATTAATATTGTTACTGCTCAGGCGAAAAGAAGCTGCAACAAAAATATTTAGCGTAGTACCCGCTGTATGGTGGTTTATTGCGGCTGGGGCTCTATTGTTCAGCATGGGTGTGCCATTTGTATGGGGTATGCAGTGGACGTTCGATTATGTATCAGTGTTGCGCCAGTTTCGCTCACTGGGTTGGTTTGCGCTACTGTTCTATTATATCATTACGGTAATTGCTGTAGTGTTGGTTACCCGGGTCGCCCTTATTAAGTCCGTTGCGGGAAGGTTCTTGCCATTCATCATTTTTGTGGTATGGGCGTACGAAGCATACGGCATTTCTACGCATTTATATGAAAGGTCTGCATCCGGCAATTATAATTACCAATTTTTCAATTCACACCAGGAAAAGAACTGGAATGAATTTTTTAAAGAGCGTAGCCTTCGGCCCTCTGATTTTCAAGCAGTGTTATTTGTTCCGTACCAACATGTAGGGTCCGAAAAAATATGGCTTTCTGATGCTAACTGGGGTTTATGTATGTCTATGAAAGCAGCATTCCAACTGCAATTGCCATTGGTAGATGCAAGTATGTCACGCAGTTCATGGCAACAAACATTTGACCAGGTAAAAATAGCGGCCGGCCCGTATGCATACAAGACACTAATTCAACAGGTTAAAGATGAAAGGCCGTTCCTGTTGTTACATTTTGAAGGGGAACAACTCAACCCTGATGAAAAATACCTGTTTCAGCGTGCAGATTCAATAGGCGTGAATTCTAATCTTGTTGCATATAAATTGCATCCCCGGAAACTGGCTACCCTGGAGAAAAAGGAATGGGAACGAATAAGAACCAGCACACATACCGATACGCCATATTATTATGAACCCTTTGCAGGCAAGCTGAACAAGCAAACGATATTTGGTAACGGGTCGCAAATGGCCATCATTGGTAAGGACACAGTTTTAGCTAGTATCGATGTACGCCACTGGCCAAAAGATATACTGTATGAGGCTTCTGCATGGTTTCTGGTGAATCGTAAAGATTACAGGACACCGGCAATGGAGATAAAATGCCTGGATACTACCGGCGCAGAGATTAATACCTCATACCTGGTATGCGGCCAGGCCACCGATACACGCAATATGTGGTTCAGGCCATCAAAGTATTTTACGTTGCCCGAAGGCTCCGGTCAAATCCTTTTAAGGTTGAATAATACGCCCGACATCATGTGGTACAGATTGGACGAAATAATGATCCGGGCAGCTACGGATACTATTGTAATGAAAGATGACGAGCAGAGAACAATGGTAAATAACCATTTACTGCCGCAATAAAAACTTGACGTAATGATAGGTACTGTCGGTAGCAGATGGAGATTAATTCTATGGATTGCTTCGGGGCTGATC